>JAAANX010000034.1 GCA_009909085.1 Cyanobacteria bacterium GSL.Bin1
TAGTATAACGCAAAAACGGTGAAGATGTGTTCGTCTTCGGGGTATTGAACCCCTCGACTCACCACTCCTCATCCCGTCGCCCACCCGATCGGGTAGAGCGCGGGGCTTCCCCGTGACAAGCTAAGTTTAAGAATGGCGTTAAAGTTAGAGGAGAAGATGATAACCCATGATGATGGAAGCAAAAGAGAATAAAATTCAAGTCAATGAGCAGCTGCGTCTTCCAGTGATGGGGTGTGGTACCTGGGCATGGGGCAATAAGCTGTTGTGGGAGTACGATGAGAGTCAAGATCAACAGCTGCAACAAGTGTTTAATTACTGTGTCGATCATGGTGTGACTCTCTTTGATACCGGAGATTCTTATGGCACAGGAAAATTAAAAGGACGCAGTGAGCAACTGTTAGGACACTTTACCCGGGAGTATCAAGGACGCGAGAAAGAAAATATTTGTATTGCGACAAAACTGGCTGCATATCCGTGGCGTTTAACGCGTCAGTCTATGCTAGCAGCCGGTCGTGCTTCGGCGGAACGTTTAGGAAAAAATGTTGATTTAGTACAAATGCATTGGCCTACAGCCAATTATTTTCCTTGGCAAGAAAATGCCCTGTTAGAGGGACTAGCGGATTTGTATGAAAAGGGAGAAGTCAAAGGAGTCGGTTTATCCAATTATGGTCCGAAGCGGTTGCGGGAAGTCCATCAAAAGTTTACGCAACGCGGTGTTCCCATTGTGACGTTACAGGTGCAATATTCTCTCCTCTCCACTGATCCAGTACAAGAATTGGATTTGAAAGCCGTTTGCGATGAATTAGGAATTCAACTGATTGCCTATAGTCCCCTCACCCTTGGCTTATTAACTGGGAAATATGGAAATGGTGTGTTTCCCAAAGGAGTCCGGGGCTTATTATTTCGCTATTTATTGCCTGGGATCCAACCGGTTTTGAAGACCTTGGCAGAAATTGCTAAAAATCGGGAAAAGACAATGTCCCAAGTAGCGTTAAACTGGTGTATTTGTAAGGGAACGATTCCGATTCCGGGGGCAAAGACGCTACAGCAAGCCCAAACTAATCTTGGGGCATTGGGCTGGCGACTGAGTAAAGCAGAAGTAACCCAACTTGACCAAGCGGTACAAAAAAATACCCGTCAGATGTTGCAAAACATCTTTCAAACGCGATGAAATACCAGTGATCAATTGATATGATTGCTCTGTGTTCTCTGTGTCTCTGTGGTTAGTAAATAATGACCGAATTCTCTCCCCTTAGCGATCAATCTCTCCCGCCTCAAAATGTTGAAGCAGAAGAGTCAATTTTAGGTGGCATTCTACTTGATCCAGAAGCGATCGCGCGAGTTGCGGAAATTCTCCCTGCCGAAGCCTTTTATCTCCAAGCCCACCAAACGATCTATCGCGGCGCGATCGCGCTACAAACCCAAGGAAAACCCACAGATTTAATGAACCTCAGCACTTGGCTCGCCGACCAAGAATTATTGGATAAAGTAGGGGGAAAAGCCAAGTTAGCCCAACTAGCAGACCGAACGGTCTCTGCCGTCAATATTGATGGCTATGCCCAACTGGTTCTCGATAAATATCTCCGGCGTCAACTGATTAATGCCGGACATAAGATCGTGCAGTTTGGGTTTGATACCACTGAAGCGCTTAACACAATCTTGGATCGCGCCGAACAAAGTATTTTTGCCATTACCCAAGAACGTCCACAATCGGGGTTAGTGCCTCTGAGTGAAACCCTCATTGAAACCTACGATCAAATTGAAGGGCTTTACTATCAAGAACAACTTCCCGGACTCAAGAGTAGCTTTTACGATTTAGATAGCATGACCAGTGGGTTGCAACCGTCCGATTTAATTATTTTGGCGGGACGACCGTCGATGGGAAAAACGGCATTCGGCTTAAATATTGCCCGTAATATTGCCGGAACTTATCAAGCACCGGTGGCGCTATTTAGTTTGGAAATGTCGAAAGAACAATTGAGTCAACGCTTACTTGCCAGTGAAGCAAAAATTGAAAGTAATCGACTGCGTTCAGGGCGTTTAAGCCAACAAGATTATCAGAAATTAAGTAGCGCGATCGGGACGCTTTCTGAGGTTCCCATTTTTATTGATGATACCGCAACCCTGACCGTGATGGAAATGCGATCACAGGCGAGACGCTTACAAGCCGAACACGGACAACTGGGACTCGTCTTACTGGACTACTTACAGTTAATGGAAGGGGGAGGGGATAATCGCGTACAAGAATTATCTCGCATTACCCGCAGTCTCAAAACCCTCGCCCGGGAATTAAAAGCCCCAGTGATTGCCCTTTCTCAGTTGAGTCGGGGGGTGGAACAGCGAACCAATAAACGTCCTATGCTGTCTGATTTGCGGGAATCGGGCTGTTTATCTGGAGATACCCTAGTTACTCTAGCTGATACAGGTGAAGACGTTCCCATTAAAAATTTAGTTGGACAATCCGGATTTAATATTTGGGCAGTTAATCCTGATAATTGGAAAATGGAAAAAGCACCAGTTAGCCGAGTTTTTTCAACAGGAGTCAAGCCCACTTTTGAATTAAAAACCGCTTTAGGACCTAAAATTATTGCCACCGGCAATCATAAATTCTTAACCCTTGATGGTTGGGTGCGATTAGATCAACTGCAATGCGGAAACAAGATTGCACTTCCTCCTCACTTACCAGAAACAGAAATTACAACTCACCCCAACCGAATCAGCAAGCAATCAACCCTCACTCACTCTCTGCGTCCTCTGTATCTCTGTGGTGAAAAACATTCTTTCAATTTCCCAATTACATCCCCATCAGTAGCAAACCCTGTTTACTGGGATAAAATTATCTCCCTTACCCCTAGTGATTCTCTTCCTGTATACGATTTGACTGTTCCGCGATTACATAATTTTGTTGCCAATAATATTATTGTTCACAATAGTATTGAACAAGATGCGGATCTGGTGCTAATGCTGTATCGAGATGCCTATTACAATCCCGATACACCCGATCGCGATCTAGCCGAATTAATTATTACTAAACATCGCAATGGACCCACTGGCACGGTCAAACTCATTTTCAACGCCGAATTGACGGAATTTCGGAATATGGCGCGATACGATCATGAATCGAATCTGTAGAGACATTCAGCAGGAACGCCTCTACAATATCGCTCATTTAAGATGAGATTTCTAATAATTCCACATCAAAAATAAGCGTTGCATTGGGAGGAATTACACCACCAGCCCCCCGCTGACCATACCCCAATTCTGGTGGAATAATCAGTTGGCGACGACCCCCCACTTCCATGGTCGAAATTCCTTCTTCCCACCCTTTAATCACTTGTCCTTCTCCTAGCTTAAAGGAGAAAGGCCGATCGCGATCACGGGAACTATCAAATTTTGTCCCATCGGCAAGGCTTCCAGTGTAGTGAACGACAACAGTTTGTCCTTCTTTTGGGGTTGCTCCTTCTCCTTGTTCAATATCAACATAACGCAGTCCTGACTCCGTGGTTTTAACATCTTCTTTTTCTGCCACATCCTCTAAACTGAGAGCAACTAAGGTTCCTGACTCAGAAGCCTCAGTCAAGGGGGATGCAGACAGAGGGGATGCCACAGCGCTATTCTGTTTGCCTTGATCCACGATCTGTGCGCCAATCAGCACTAAAACACAAACCACTAGAACGCCAAAACTGACTAAAATTTCTCGCATTAAATTGCCTCCTACCTGATATAGTTAACGCCAGGACCGATTTTCTAACTCCCTGATTTGACGTTCAATTCGATCAATCCGTCCTCGTAACTCATCTAATTCACTTTGACGAGGAACGCCTAAATCTTGCAAAGCATTCCGCATTTGGCGTTCCATCTGTTCTTCAAAATTTCCTTGTTCAGTTTGAATTTGCTTCATTAAATCATCCACAAACTCTCGCGCTTGCTCCGGGTTAATTTTACCGTCCCTTACCCATTGTTCGCTCACTTCTCGCAATTTTTCTGCGACCAGGGACGTGGTTCCCACCCCAACCATGAGCAATTGTTTGATCCAGTTGTTGCTATCCATTGTTTCTGTCCAACCTTCCTTGTCTGCTTGTTCATTTTAAGTCCCTAAATAGCGAGTAATAAAACTTTCTAGAGACTCCATTTTCATGTTAAACGTCGTTTCTAGCTCATTTATCTCTGCTTCGGTACAGAAAAATTCATTGGCAGATAAGGTGCGTAGGGTTCCTAGAGATTTTTTCGTATCGGGATCGAATAATCCCACTCCATCACGGATTGTATCGAGTAGGAATAAGGGAACATTTACCAGCAATGGATCTCGATTGAAAATGCGACTCAAAATTTCTGGAATTTCCTCTCGTCTAAGAATTTCGGGTCCGCCGACTGGGAAAGTTTTGTTGTTTGCGGCGTCAATGCGAACCGAGTTAATCGCTATTTTGGCTAAATCATCGGGACTAACAATGGAGGTGCGATTTTTCGGGTCGCCAATAATTACATACAAGCCCGTATCTCGGAACCGTTCCGCTAAGGGAATTAAATCGGAAGCCAGTCCTGACGGTTGTAAGATTGTGTAGTTGAGACCACTATTGTGCAAATATTTTTCCACTTCCCGCTTCGCTTTAAAGGTTGGCGAGTCTTCATACCCACGTTGCGCCCCTAAAACAGAAATATAAACAAAGTGTTCCACCCCTTGGGCTTTAGCATAGTCAATCAGATCAATATTTGCCCGATAATCCAAGGCTTGGGCATTTCCCCCTGAACCATGAGCACTAATAATATATTTAACCCCTTCACAGGCTTTAGCAATATCTTTTTCTTGGGTTAACTCGCCAATAAAAATTTCTGCACCGCGTTGTTCAATTTCGCTATAGTTTGACTCTAAACGCACAAATCCCCGAACCGGTTCTTCTTCTTCCCGCAATAAGCGGATGACCCGTCGTCCAATTTGTCCAGTTGCACCAGTAACTAGAAACATCTTAACTTCCTATCGTAACCGTTTAATTCTATGCATATTATGCAAAGGTTACTTTAATTCCTGATTAACATTCAACAATCACAAGGCTGATTATCTAGCTTGAGATTAAGAAATGCCAATGGATTTTGGTTAAGATGTCTGTTGATCAATTAGTAATAATGGATTTGATCAAGAAAGCTTCCAAACTCAACGTGGGAATCCCACTGTCTTTAGACGTGGGAGGCTCAATTTCCCGAGTCAGCACTGTTAAAAGAAACGGTGTTGAATTTATAGAGGAGAACAAGACTCAAAAGATGAACTGACCAATGCGCGATCGCGAACCCCCAAATTAAGCAAACAATGGCGATAATTGCTGAGAGAACCCGATAAATATCATTTGCAGTGCGTTGATAGTACCAAATGCTAACAAGAGCAATGGTGAGGAGGGTTAAGGGGAAAATAGGCAGTATCATAGAAGTTACCTTTGGCTCAGCGAAAAATTTTTGAGTCATCCGCCCTCGCGAAATCAATACCTTTGGCGCAGGCTTTCGCCCGACACGAGCTTGGGAATGACCGTTGCTCAAAGCGTGTTGGTTTTTTTGCCAGCCAACGCCCTGCTTAATTTTTAATTTAGCATTCTCTTTTTAGGAAAAGAAGTAATATTTGTAACCAACGTTTCATTTATTCAAAAATATTTATAATTTTTTATATCGATTGCACTTGATGCAAATGCTGCTCGGTTTTTGGATCATGAGAAGAAAGAAATTGAACCAGCCAGTTTTTAAGTTCATAAGTCGCTCGACAATCATCTTCGTTGTAGCGAATAATTGCCTTGAGAAGATCGCGATCGCGCGTTTTTAACCATTGATCGTACCAACAAACGCATTGTTCTCCACTGACGCCAGTTTCTCGCCATTGAAAGCCTAACCATTGCGCGATTGTTTTTAAAGAATAGTTTTCTGTCGGCAGAATCATATATCGCGTGACCCGGTCATGGAGATCAACCAATCGTTTTAGGAGTAACTGCTCTTGTGTTCGTGAAGTACGATAAAGCGCAGCCAATCGCCGAATCGTTTCCACTTCATATTTCGAGTAATGGAAGATGGGGGCATGGGGATCAAGGAAAACGAGTTCTAAAAACTTTTCCCAAATCTCAGCCTCTTGTTCTGGAGTTTCTGCAATAAGCGGATAAAAGGTTTCAGTTTGCTGTTGATAATCGACGATTAAAACGCCTAGCAAATAATCTAAATTTCGTTCCGGTTCGGCTTCGATATCAAAGTAAATTTCTCGGTGAGCAGTGGGAATTGTTTCTAAAACTGAAGCGGGAGAACCTGACTTTAATAGCGGTTTTTGATACAGGGTCGCCATTGCTTGCTTTTTTAAGTCAAATGCAACGTCTTTTCCCAACTCTTTTGCCAGTAAAAAATGATTGCCTTGGGCGAGGTTTTCTAAACTCGTTAACCCTAATTTTTTCAGAACTTCGTAACGACTGGGCGTCACACCAGGCAGCAGAGAAAGATGTGCTTGTTCTTGGGCAATGTCATAACAAAAACTTTGCCATTGACATAAATTACAGCGTTGTCTAGAGATAAAAACTTCCGGTTCTTGACGAGAAATCAACATCGCTAAAACGGCGGTTAAAATTTCTTCCATCCGAGAAACCCAAGTTGTTAAGTTAATTCGATACTCACTGCGGGATTTAACAATTAAACGGGGATTGACCAACTCACTTCCCTGCATCAGGGCTAATAATTTGGCTTGAAATGCTGCAACGAGTTTATACTCGGGTTTTGGGCGCCGACCTAATTTCACACTCACCACTTCATATTGCCAATCGCCAAAAATCGAACTTCCGGGCTGTTTCACTAGTAAACTCGGAGAAGCTAATAAGGTGACTGTTTCTCGTACAGAAAAAGGCAAATTCCAACCCGCTAACCCCGTTTGCCATAAAACTCCGTTTAAGATGCAGTCTACTCCCTGTTCCATGAGGGCTAGGGTTTCTTGGCCACTGGTTTGCCAGTCTTGGAAAGCGGTTTCTGGTTGATGATAAAAAGAATCAGCTAGAATTTCTAAAACTTGTTTTTTATTTTCTTCTCGTAATTTGAAGAGAAAGTCTCGTTGCGCTTCCTGTTGATTAGGATCGCCATAAAAATCTAAAAACGGTCGTCGGTTACAACGCTTATAGTCTAAGAGGACAACATCACTAAGTAGCATTAGATACTGGTTATTGGGTTATCGGTGATTGGTCACTGCTTCTCCGCTTACTCTCTTTGATTTTAATGTAAAGAAAGGGTTAGGCTAAGTAAGGACAACCGTTAAAAACAGAACATGGCTTGGCAGCAAAAAGGCTATTTTAATTTTGGTGGACAGGGACCCCTCTCTCAAAAGACCTGGAACGCGATCGCGCAAGGATATGAAAGAATTCAAGCCGAGGGACCTTTTTCTCAGCGCGTCAATGCCTGGTTACAGGAAGAAACGGCCAAGACCCGTCAAGCCATTGCCCAAGAAGTCGGCAGTTCACCTGAGACCATTACTCTGACGGAAAATGTAACAGTTGGCTGTAATATAGCGTTATGGGGACTGAATTGGCAAAATCACGATCATATCCTACTTACCGACTGCGAGCATCCCGGGATTATTGCAACTGTTCAGGAACTGGCGTATCGCTTCGGAATTCAGTATTCCTTTTGTCCAATTATGGCAACCCTCAATGAGGGAGACCCCACCGCTGTTATTCAAGAACACCTGCAAGAAAAGACCAAGTTAGTCATCTTATCCCATTTATTGTGGAATACCGGACAAGTCTTGCCGCTCAAAGAAATTATTCGGGTCTGTCATGAAAAAGGCGTCCTCGTCTTAGTGGATGCAGCGCAATCAGTGGGATCGTTACCCTTAGGGTTACCCGATACAGGAGTGGATTTTTATGCCTTTACCGGACACAAATGGCTGTGTGGTCCGGCTGGAGTGGGTGGGTTATACATTTCTGCTGAGCGTTTTTCCCAACTCCGTCCCACTTTTATCGGTTGGCGCGGGATTAATCTAGACACTCAGGGCAAACCCGTGAGTTATAAAGAAGATGGACGAAAATTTGAAGTGGCGACATCTGCTTATCCGCAGTATATGGGTTTAAGCAGCGCGATCGCGCAACATCAGCAATGGGGAACTCCTACACAACGCTATCAGAAAATTTGTAAACTTAGCGCCATGCTTTGGGAACGTCTCTCTCAACTCAAAGGACTGAACTGTTTACGTACTTCTCCGCCAGCAGCCGGTTTGGTTTCCTTCCAGTTGGAAAACCTTCCCCACAAACCGTTTGTTACTGCCTTAGAGAAAGATGGATTTCTATTGCGAACCTTAGCTGATCCCGACTGTATCCGCGCTTGTGTCCACTATTTCACCACTGAGGCAGAAATCGAAGCCTTAGTGGAAACCATTAAGAGCCAATTATAAATTATTTGTGACTTCCCCCGAGTAGAAGGGGGGAAATCAGCAAGTTTAATCTTCGTGATCTTCAAATGGGTCGCTTAATTCTGCCGATGGTGGACCAAAAGAAAGATAGAGGGAGTAACCGGTTACCGCCAGAACAACAGCTCCGATGGAAATACTAATTAGGGTTGCAGATTCCATAGTGATGATAAAAAATGAGAACTATCATTTACAATTGTACATATTTCTGGCGTGACTCTCATTGAGTTAAGCGATCGCCTTCCGCGGTCAAATAATATTACAATTAGGAAAAGTAGATTAAAATTCAAAATTTAAGTGTTATGGCACAGCGGACCCGCTTAGGAAATCTTCTCAAACCCTTAAACTCAGAATATGGAAAAGTTGCTCCTGGTTGGGGAACAACGCCTCTGATGGCAGTGTTTATGGGGCTGTTTTTCGTCTTTTTACTGATTATTCTGCAAATTTATAACTCTTCTCTCCTGGTTGAAGGATTTGAGGTAGATTGGCGAAGCCTAAGCCAGTAAATTGATTCAGACGAAACTGGCAAAAAATAAACCCGGTGCTGTCCCGGGTTTATTTTTTTATTTTTTCGCAATTACCCATACCGCATGAATTAAACCAGGAATATATCCCAAAAGCGTGAGTAAAATATTAAGCCAGAAGTGCCCGCCAAAGCCAACTTGAAGAAATACTCCTAACGGGGGAATAAGAACGGACAAGATAATTCGGATAACGTCAGCCATTGTCTTTCCTTACTCTTAGACATTGCTTACGCTGTTATATTAACTTGAATTCAAAGATTTTGTTACTGCTGCGATTGCCGCCCGAGTTCATAAACGCCAAACGCCATACAAGCCAGAATTCCCATACTAATTGCCCAACTCGAACCCAAGCTCAACTCTACTCCATAGTTGCACAAACTACCCAGGGCAAGAAAAGGGAAAATACTAAACACAGAAGCATAAAAGGCATTCTGAGATTCTCTCGCTTCGCGGGTGCGCTCAAATTCTTGGACGGAAAGATACAAGGAGCGCTCAGCAAAGTTAAACCAACGCATTAGCTGCGTCATTAACCAGTCTCGTAAAGAAGACAAGCTGAGATAAAGTGCAAACGCCCACAGGCTCAGTCCCGCGATCGTCGTCGTGTCGATATTGATAGGGGGGAGCATCTCAAGCATAGTTCAGGGAAGTTCTTAGTAATATCAATTCGCATTGTTTCACAAATTTTAACAGAAATTATTTGAGACGGAGTATCAGCCCTCACTCATCCTTTGAATGGTATTGAGGAGATTTCTTAAGCGAACTGGCTTGGTCAGATAATGATCCGCTCCTGCGAGCAAACATTTTTCTTGATCGCCGGACATGGCAAATGCAGTCAGGGCAATAATGGGCGTTTGCAAGGAATCCGGTTGCGCCCGGAGTTGCCGAATCGCTTCCAAGCCATCAAGCTCTGGCATTTGAATGTCCATTAGAATAAGATCCGGTTGTTCTTGTCGTGCTAAGTTGACGGCACTGCGACCATTGGTAGCAACAACAATGGGATATCCCTTCGCTTCTAGATAAGAACGAATAGTGAGCAGGTTTGCTTCATCATCATCTGCAATTAAAATTTTGGCTAAAGGTCGTGATTCATCACTGCTCTAACTGGTGGTGCTCTCTTGGCTTGTATTTTCACTTTTGAGAGCGATGGCATCATTTTGCTCCTGAGTGTAAGGAACAATGATCGTAAAACAACTGCCTTCTCCGAGTGTACTTTCCACTCTCACGTTTCCATGATGTAATTCTGCAATCCGTTTCACGAGAGACAGTCCTAAGCCAGTTCCCTTCCTTTGCTGAGTCAGCCATACTCCGCCGTGAGACGACGGAGCCTGCGGCTGTAGCTGCATAAAAGGCTGAAATAGCTCAGGCAGATCCTTTTCATCAATGCCAAGGCCGGTATCAATTACAGAAAAAGCCATTTCTGTTCCCTGATTCATCCATGCCACCTGCAAAGTAATCTTGCCCTCTGGCGGTGTAAATTTAATAGCATTAGACAGTAAATTGAGTAACGCCTGTCGTAAACGCTGTTCATCTCCTCTAATTGTCAGTAACTGCTGAGGAAGCTCAAGCTTCAGAGTGATTTGCTTTCTCTGAGCCATTTCCCTCACTAGAGAAAGGGCACTATCACACAGATGTTGCAGCGAGATCGGATTGATATCTAACTCTAACTTGCCCGCTTCAATTTTGGAGAGGTCAAGAATATCATTAATCAGTTCTAGGAGATGGGTCCCACTACTGTGAATCGTTTCTAAATTCTTGAATTGTCTGGGATTAAGAGAACCATAGGCTTGTTCTTTTAACCCTTCGGTCAATCCCAAAATGCTATTGAGCGGTGTGCGGAATTCATGGCTCATGTTAGCCAAAAATTCGTCTTTCAATCGGTTGGCTCGTTCGAGTTCAGCATTGGTTTGTTCTAGATATTCTTGATCTTGCTTCCGTCGGGTCACATCATGAGCAGCGGCATAAATTTTTTCTCCTACTCGTACAGCACTCCACTCTAACCAGCGATAGGAGCCATCTGCACAACGATAACGATTAATAAAATACTTCACCGGTTGATCCTTTTGGAGGCGTCGCAACGCCTCTTCCGTAGCGGCTTGATCTTCAGGATGAATAAAATGCGAGCAAGGTTGAGTTTTCAGTTCGTCTAGAGAATAGCCTAAAATTTCCTCCCATCTACGGTTTAAGTGACAGAAATACCCTTTGAAATCGGCAATACAAAGTAAATCCAAGCTCACGGAAAAGAAGCTGTCTAATTCTTGGTTTCTTTTTGCTAAATCTGCGGTCCGGGCTGCCACTTGCTTCTCTAAATCTTGGTTAAAAGCTTGCAGGTTAGCCAAAGCTTCTGTGCGCTCTAATTCTGCAGCAATGCGGTCTGCAAAGACATTAAGAATTGCTTTGATCCGATCAATTCCTGTGAGAGGTTGGCGATGAAAAATACAAAGATTGCCAACGACCTCTTCTTTCAAATTTAAGAGCGGTAGACCAATGTAGACTTTGGCATCTGTAGCTTTGAGCAGCTCATTATTGGGAAAATTGTCTTGGACATTGTCTTGATAAATTAAGCCATTATGATATTGAAAACGAATAATATCCACACAAGGGCTGTCATCAGTCAAAGATAGTTTCACATTCGGTTGTAGTTTCCCATTGCCCCAAATTGCTTTGCTTTGTATAGCATTACCTTCTTTCTGGGAAACCATGACCCAATGAACGTCCAAGGTGTTTGCAATATATTCCACCACTGACGCTAAAAAATTTTTACTGCTAAAATTTTTGCTGGCTTCGACGAGCGTCCGCCAGCCATTCTCAGCATTTTTGCGTTCTGTCGTATCTAAAACGACGCCGTTAAAAACAACACTGTTATCTTCTCGCTGTTCAGGAATGTCAGCAATGCTCTCAACCCAGCGGATGCCGTCAGCACGAACAACCCGAAATTCACATTGCCACCGGGTTTTATGGCAAAGCGCCATTTCAATTTTGTTGTTGACTTTCTGTAAGTCCTCAGGATGGATCCGGTCTAACCAATGTTGGGCAACTGAGAAATCAACGTCGGCGGGAATACCAAATAAATTGAGTGCCCCTTGATTGGCAAAGGGAAATGACCATTCTCCATTAGGGCTGACGGAAAATTGATAAATTCCGCCGGGAATACTGTTGGCGATATTGAGCAATTGTTGTTGCTGATTTTCGAGGTGCCGTTGCCCTTTTTTGCGTTTTGTCACCTCTCGACGCAGGTTACGATGGATCAGGGCTTGCTGGATCGCGATCGCGCATTGCTGTGCCACTTGTTTTACGACTTTGACTTCCTCAGTTGTCCACTGTCGAGGGGTAGCCTGTTGACTAACGCTGAAGACGCCCCACAGTTTCCCTGAACAAACAATGGGGGCAATGATGACCGCCTTAATTTCAGCATTAATCAGTTGTTGAGCAAAGAACACCTTTGATTCGCAGACATCTGAAATGACCTGGACAGCCCCTTGGCGATACGATGCTAAGTCTTCTGAGTTATTCTCAAGATTCTCAAAAATAGACAGTTCCTTTGGCAAGGGAGAGACTTCTTCAGAAAGGGTAGTTTCAGAAGCCACGCGACCTTTTCCTTGGGCAGAGTATTGATAAATTAGAGCGCGATCACTGCCTAGAAAAGTACAGCTTCTTTGAGTTGCAAGATGCAGAACTTCCTGAATATTGAGAGAACCATGAATGGCTTGAGAAATCTCATTGAGAAACTGTTCTGCTGCGAGTTGTTGCTTCAGATGCAGGGTATTCGTTTTAGCAAGATCGTGCCAAACACGCTCAGAGTCTAACACTCCCACAACCTCATCTTGATCATTAATAACTGCAATTTCAGAAGTTTGATTCTGTTGTAATTGATTAAGAACGCGAGCAATACAACTTAATTCCGACTCATAAACCGTCGGTTCTCGAGGAAGCATCATTGCTTCTACGGCTAGCGTTTCTAATGTTTCTCCTTGAGCACATAATGCCAAAATTTGTTGGGCACTCATGCGCCCAACTAACTTTTCTTGTGCTGTTACTAACACAGAATTTTTATCTGAAAAATCATTATTCCCCTGTGCTTGGGAGGTGATTAATCTTAAAGCTTCAGCAACAGAACAAGTTGATTGAATGGTTAATGGAGAAAAAGCAATTAGCTGCTTGAAATTTATTTCTAAGTCATTTGACTTAATATCCATCCGTTATTTTTATCACTCATTGATTAATACTTGTTTCAATTATAGGATCGGTCATTTCCATGAATTTCTCTAGTCATCATCCTCTAAACCAGGACGTCCAAGCGGTTGATGCCTTTTGGATTCTTGAGTCCAGAGGGTTAAACCTTGTATTGACCGAGCGGGTGGAATTTTACCGCATAGAGAAATGCCAAAACCAAGGATTATTCCCATCGGCGCGGTAATTGCTGATCGCCAGATCCCTGGAAACGTTAACCATCCTGCTTCAGAACTAATAATGATTAGAATCACTGCTAAAACAGTACCATAAAAGGCGCCATTGGCATTAATGCGAGGAAACAGGACTCCCATCAAAAAAATTCCTAATAACGGCCCTAAGAAAATCGTGGTATAGCTAACAAGGAAGGGTAATAAATCTTTACCGGTTGAAGCAACATAAAAAGCCGAAAAAATACCTAAAATCCCCCAAAAAACAATTAAAATTTGCGCAACTCGTAGGGAGTTTGATTCATTTTCTTGGTGGCAGAAATATCGATCATAAAAATCAACTGTCATACAGGTTGCTAAAGAGTGTAAGGCTGAGTCAATTGATGACATCGCTGCTGCAAAAATCGCTGCTACTAAAAAACCTGATGCTCCTACCGGCACTTGGTTAACGATAAAATAGGGCAAAATTTGATCGCCAACAATCTCTTCGGGGAGACCCGTATTCAGAGAATAGAAACCAAATAAGATCACGCCGAGAAAAAGCGTCGCCGCCACTCCCACAAAGCCAGAAAACCAGCCCAGTAAAATGGCTTTCCGCGCAGAGGGCACATCAGAACAGGAAACATACCGTTGTACCGATTGTTGATTGGTCCCAGCCACAGCAAAGGCAAGGATGCCATAAGCCAACAAAGCCGTTGGTAGAGAATAGATAGAATCAGGTTCCCAAGAGGTATTAAACATGGTTAGTTTCCCGGCCTCCCCAGCAGCTTGCCACAGGGTACCCAAGCCACCATTGACACCCGAAACAGCTGCCCAAACTCCTGCGCCCAAGCCTAGAAAAATCATGCCAAACTGCAACACATCTGTCCAAACCACTGCTGTAATGCCACCCGCTACAGTGTAGACAATTGAGATTAAACCAACAATCATAATCGCTGGGTAGAGAGGAATTCTGGTTACAGTCGAAACCACCAGCGATGCCCCATAGAGCAAGGCACCCAGGCGAGCAATGACAAATAAAAGAAAGCACAGTGACCCCAGAGAGCGAGTTTTTGCATCAAAGCGCCTTTCTAAATACTCGTAGGCTGTTGTCAAATTAAGATTAATAAAAAAAGGTAAAAATAGGGCAATCACTAATCCATAACCAATTAAATCCCCCAACTGAAGTTGTAAGTATAAAAAACCATGTCCATAACCTTGCCCAGGTCCTCCGAGTAGGGAAGCAGCGGAGAATGAGGTAGCAACAATCGAAAAACCAATCGCCCACCAAGGGATTTGACGAGCACCGCGAAAATATTCATCAGTGTTATTTTGCTTACGACTCGCAATCATCCCAATGCTGATGACGATCAGGGCGTAAACGGCAACAATGCTCCAATCGATGATACCCATAGAAGATGAAAATTCTTTACGAAGTTATTCTGACCCATTAGTTGATCAATTCGGTGAAACCAGTTTTTGGTTAATTCAATTAAGGTACAGCAGAATCATCAGTCAATCAATGCCTGGCATAACTCAGTTGTGTATCGAGAAAGGTTAAACCCAAAATCTTTTGCATAATCACGAAAAACAAGTGACAATCAAATCAACTGATCTCTGTTTTCTGGATAGAGGCTGAGTGTCTTACCATAGAAACAGTAGAAACAAAGGATTGCCCCTCCAATCGCGTCAACATCTTATCATCCTTCGATGAGGTGTTAGCGCATCAATCTTCTTACCTAACGGTTCGACAGTGCTCACCGTGAATTGCTATTAACATTAAAAATCGTAAACTGCCAAAAGGACAAATCGCATTATGGGACTATTTGATCGCATCAGTCGGGTTGTACGCGCCAATGTTAATGATCTCGTCAGTAAAGCGGAAGACCCCGAAAAAATGTTGGAACAGGCACTGGTGGATATGAATGAAGACTTGGTGCAACTCCGCCAAGCCGTTGCCAAAGCCATTGCTGCTGAACGTCGGAGTCGGAAACAGTACGAAGAGCAACAATCCGAAGCTAATAAATGGCAACAAAGGGCGCAACTTGCCTTGAGTAAAGGGCAAGAAGACCTCGCTCGGCAAGCCCTGCAACGAAAAAAATCCGCTGCTGATGCTGCTGCTGCGCTGAAACCACAAGTCGATCAACAAAAATCGCAAGTTGACACTTTGAAAAAATCTTTGATTGCCTTAGAAAGCAAAATTTCGGAAGCAAAAACGAAAAAAGAAATGCTGGGCGCACGCATGAAAGCAGCGAAAGCGAACCAGCAACTGCAAGAACAAGTGGGCAACTTAAGTGGTAGTAGTGCCATGGGTGCGTTTGAACGCATGGAAGAAAAAGTGATGGAAATGGAAGCTTCTGGACAAGCCGCAGCCGAACTTGTTGGTGGTGGAGGCGGTATTGAAGACCAGTTTGCTCAACTCGAATCGGGTAGTGATGTTGATGATGAATTAGCGGCGATGAAAGCCCAATTATCTGGTTCATCCCAAAATCAGCAGGCTTTACCAGAAGGCGATCAACAAAGCAATCAACAAAATCAGGATGCAGTGAGCGATAGCGAAATGGATGCCGAGTTAGAAGCACTGCGTAGACAATTAGATGGTTAGTTATGGTATGGATTAACGATACCATTTAATCTAGAAGCAGAGGGGAAAAGGTCGGAAATCCTAACTTTTAACCCCTCTATATTTTTGATGGTTTCGTTAACGACAGAAGAAATTTTATGAGTAACTTAATTTCAACAACGGATTCTCAAATTGCTGAAGAAATTTCCCAAGCTGGACAGCCAGTGCTTTTATATTTTTGGGCGGATTGGTGTGGTCCTTGTCGTCTGGTTTCGCCGTCAGTGGAAGCACTGGCCAATGAATATAGCGAGCAAGTAAAAGTCCTCAAGCTGGAAGTTGACCCCAATCCAGAAGCGGTAAAAACTTATCAAGTGGAAGGAGTCCCGGCCTTGAGATTCATTCAAAATGGCGAGGTTCAGTGGTCTCATGAAGGGGCAATCACCAAAGATCATTTAAAAGCAAGTATCGATCAGTATCTTTGAGGATGAGGAGGAGTTGAAGTAGCACGGTGAGGAGGAGACAAGGTGAATCTTGAATTCTCCATTGCCTATTCCCTAATGACTAACGACCAATGACAAATGACGAATCACCCATGATAAAATTTGCGCAACGTCTCCAACCGCTACGTCGCAATGTTTTTGCTGATATGGACGCGGCAAAAGCAAGAGCTAAAGCTGCTGGTAAGGAAATTATTGATCTGTCTTTGGGGTCGTCTGATTTACCAGCCGGCGATCATGTTTTAGAAGCGATTAAGAATTCTCTTTATGATCCCAGCACCCACGGTTATGCCCTATTTCATAGTACCCAGCCGTTTCGAGAAGCAGTTGCCACTTGGTTTGAAACTAAATATGGTGTGCCCGTTGATCCGGAAACAGAAGTTCTAACCCTGATTGGGTGTCAAGAGGGAACCGCACATCTCCCTCTTGCTTTACTTGATCCCGGCGATATTGCTTTGTTACAAGATCCCAGTTATCCCTCTCATTCTGGTGGGATTCATTTAGCCGGGGGTGAAATTTATTGGTTGCCCACTTTGGCAGAAAATCAGTTTTTGCCCGTGTTTGCAGATATTCCGCCAGACGTGCGAGAAAAAGCACAGATGATGGTGCTGAGTTATCCTCATAATCCCACAACAGCACTCGCTCCTTTATCGTTTTTTGAAGAAGCGGTACAGTTTTGTAAAGCGAATGAAATCGCGCTCGTTCATGATTTTCCTTATGGGGATATGGTCTTTTCGGGATCACCTCCTGCCCCTTCTGTGTTACAAGCAGACCGCAATAAGGAAATTGCCATCGAGTTTTTCACGTTTTCTAAGTCGTATAATATGGGGGGCTTTCGCATTGCCTTTGCCGTGGGGAATCAAGGGTTAATTCTCGGTTTGCGACAAGTGAAAGCTGTAGTCGATTTTAACCAATATCGGGGCATTCTCAACGGCGCGATCGCGGCGTTAACCGGTCCGCAAGCAAGCATCCAGAAAACGGTGGACACCTTTGAACACCGCCGAGATGTTTTTGTGAAAGCTTTAAATCAAATTGGTTGGGAGGTACCAACACCCGCTGCTACGATGTATCTCTGGGCTAAACTGCCCGAATCTTGGCAAGGCAATTCGATGGACTTTGGCACGCAGTTAGTGGAAGCCACTGGCGTTGCTGTCGCTCCTGGTTCCGGGTTCGGTCAAGCCGGCGAAGGATATGTCCGCATGGCATTAGTGCAGGATGCGGCGAAATTAGAAGCAGCAGCAACAAAAATTGCTAAGTTTCTCCAACATTCATGAATGCTTGTTCTTTGCTGGTGCGGAAGGGGAGAGCCCCTCCCATTCTGAAACTGAATTAATTGGGTTTGAACCCGTTTAGGGGGTGACTTGACACAATAAGAGTGCAAACCAATCTTGAGGATCAGTGTAAGTGTTGAGCACTTTCAATCCAGCTTGGCTAAGTTCTTGGTCCATTTCTTGCAAATTAAACTTACGAGAAATTTCTGTATGGATGGTTTCGCCTGCAGTGAAATCTACCGTTAAATCAAGGGCTTTTAATTGCACGGTTTGCGGACGAGTGGAACGGAGATAGGTTTCAATTTGTCCCAGTTCAGAATTATAGAATGTCCAATGTCGGAAATATTGACGGTTGAAGTTGCCCTGGAAGCGACGGTTTAAGTGATCCAATAAATTATAGTTAAACTCTGCCGTAACGCCTTGGCTATCGTCATAAGCTGGTTCGAGGATAGATTTCGATTTTTGTAAGTCTAGTCCTAATAAAAAATAATCCCCTGGGTGAAGCGCGTTCTTCACATCTTGGAAAATTTCTCGACACTGTTCTGGGGCAAAATTGCCCAGAGAACTACCGAGAAAGAACACCATACGCTTTGATAAAGGAGAAGGAGGAAGATGCTGTAGCGCTTGTTGATAAGTGCCAATTAAACCATGAATTTTGAGACGGGGATAATCAGCTAAGAGTTGTTGGGCACTGGTTTCTAATATTCCAGCACTGACATCAATGGGAATATAATATAAAGGCTCTCCCAGGGCAGCATAGGCATCAAATAAGAGGCGAGTTTTGGTCGAACTGCCACTTCCGAGTTCAATCAATTCGCAATTGCCAGTCGTTTGCGCGATCGCGCGCCCATTCTCTCTTAAAATTTGCGCTTCGGTGCGCGTAGGATAATATTCCGGTAAATCACAAATCTGCTCAAATAATTCCGAACCGCGATCATCATAGAGATAGTGACAGGGAATTGTTTTTTGTTCTTGGGTCAAACCTGCAATTAGATCAGAGCCATCATTGGCAGAGGCAGTAACTGTCGGATCACTTAAATCATCAATCTTCAACCGTTTTGAAAGATCAAGGGATTCCCGATGCGCAGTTGGGAAGGAAATGGACATGAAATTCTCCGTTTTCGTTAAATTTAGGACTAAAAGCTAGTTCATCACACTGCGTTGTCCTTATTCCATCATCTAAAGTAGTATTTTTTGTTACAACATTCCCAAAGGGGGAATCTTAAACCATTCAAACCATCATGAATAATAATCTACAAGTAAATACAAGCAATTCGGATATTTCTTCCCATCAATCTATGATTGAAGCGGCAATTCAGGAAATAAAATCGGCTCGACCAAAACCGGAAACAGTTGTTAGCGCCTTAGTCAATTTAGAAAAGGTGGGAAAAAAAGCAACATCTGTTGCCTCTTATGAGCAGTTAATTGGCAAGTGGCGCTTATGCTTTATTACGGGGACCAAAAAGACTCGTCAACGCGCTGGCGTCATGTTAGGGGCGGGACGCTATCTCCCTTCTTGGCTCAAAATTCATTTATCCTATGCTGAAAACTCTGATGATCTGAATATCACTGAGACTGAGCCGGGTCGTGTGGAAAATTCGGTCAGTGTAGCGGGTTTGACGTTTACCTTATCCGGACCGACAAAATTTTTGCCGAAACAGAAGCTCTTAGCCTTTGATTTTACTCATTTAACCTGCCAAGTATTGGGAAAAGCAATCTACTCTGGCAATATTCGTGGCGGTCAAAAGAGCCAAGACAATTTTTACCAAGAACCGATCAAAAAACAAGCCTTTTTCCGTTATTTTCTCTTAGAAGAAAACTATATTGCTGCACGAGGGCGAGGGGGCGGTTTAGCCGTATGGCGACGAGAAGACGTTTAAAAAGCGGTAGGAGCTCATGTCACACAACCCGTCCTTGTGGCTAATATGACATGACCTCCCACCCACTGGTTAGATCGCAAGGGATCGCAATTTTCCTCAAAAGAGGTCGCACTGCACCTCGGCTACTCTTGTTTTTCACCGAGAAAAAATCATCACTAGTAAGCTAAGCCCATACTGCGGGTTGTTTCTGCACCCAGATAGACGCGGACACTGAGGAAGTCAGTTGGACAAGCGGTTTCGCAACGTTTGCAGCCGATGCAATCTTCAGTCCGAGGAGAAGATGCAATTTGACCCGCTTTACAACCATCCCAAGGAACCATCTCTAAAACATCGAGAGGACAAGCACGAACACACTGTGTGCAGCCAATGCAGGTATCGTAAATTTTTACGCTATGAGACATAGTTAAGACTTACTCCTTAACGGATTTTTATCAAATAAGGACACTGTTCAGATTTAGTTTACCGCAAGGCTTTCACTGCACCGGATACAAACAATAAGAAACTTTAAACTCTGTAACAAATGCCTTACAAAAAATTTCCCTTTTTCCCATAGTCTTTCCTTCAACTGTTGATAATTCCGAAACGAATTCCTGTGAGTTTTTAGCCCTGCAACAGGAGATTAGAGCAAGATGAGACTGAGAAGAACGGAAATGGTTAAGAGTGTCTAATTTCGGGATCCATTAAATGGCTTAACGGTTTGCATTGTAAAAATTCATCGTTGCGCGATCTATCGTCTTTTGGGTTCCTATAGAGTACATTCAGTAAAGCGGTTTACCCCACTGCATCTACGTCGTCCGTCAATTATGAATTAATTGCCCTCTACTACTTTTAGGAGCAGCCCTTTCAATGTCTTGTGATTTTTCCCAAATTGTAGTTCATTAAGGAAATCAATATCCTTTCTGTTGTCTTAGCGGCTCTGAGACGAGTTTACGGAATTGAGAAAATTCAACAAGAAGTTTCGAGCTACTATCTGGCTGATGAAATTCGAGGCACTTATCGGGGGATGATGATTGCCATTCCTCCTTAAGAATGGATCGTTTTTGAAAGAATGACTCTCCTTGAGTTGACCAAGATTCTACTCAATTTAGCCGCTCAGGTTAACTTGGCAGCTTTTTCACGTCATCCTCGCTCCCCAAAGAAGACCAGACGACGTCGCAAACGCACTCGTCGGAGTTAATCAGCCTCATGTTTCTACTGCTAAAATTTTATCCCAAAATTAAGACCACAAAGTTCACACCTTGAAAGGGCTGGTCCTATTGTAGTATTAACAAACTCTCTGTGTTCCTCTGTGACTCTGTGGTTAATCACAAAAAAACTCCCCAAACTAGAGCGAATGGGGGTTAATTGTAATTTAGAATTGAGCAATCGTATCAGTTACTAAACTGAGCATGTTGTGGGTCAAGGGTAAACTATCGATAACAATTCCGGTACATAACAACATCATGTAGAGAATCGAATACTTAAACACCGATCGCGCTTTCATTTTATCCTCTGGGGTTTTTCGTAACTCCCAAGTTTTGATAATAAATGTTACCCCGAGAATCCCTGCAAATAGAGCATAAATCAGTCCAGACTCACCAAGGGGATAAATCAAGCCAAATGTAAAAGGAACGACAAAAATGGTGTAAGCAAACACTTGTTCTGCGGTATTTTTTGCCCCTTTCACCACTGGTAACATGGGGACATTGACTTCTGCATAATCATCACAGATCATCATTGCTAACGCCCAAAAATGAGGGGGTGTCCAAAAAAAGACAATGGCAAATAAAAACCACGCCGTCCAGCTTAACTCACCAGTCACCGCAGCCCAGCCGACTAGCGCTGGAATTGCCCCAGCCGCACCGCCAATAACAATATTCTGGGTGCTGTGACGTTTCAACCAGTGGGTATAAACCAGCATATAAACGAAAATTCCAGAAAGGGCGAGTAACGCACTCAGGACATTGACATACCAAGCCATGAGGCTAAAGGAAAGGATCGCTAAAGCAATGGCAAATAACAAAGCGTGTTGCGGTTGTACGCGCCCCGAAGGAATAGGGCGTTTCCGAGTGCGCTGCATCTCATAATCAATATCTTTATCGTAGATACAATTGAGCGTTTGGGCAGAAGCGGCTGCTAAGGTTCCACCAACGAGAGTAATGAAGACATTGAAAGGGTCAACTTGTCCTTTTCCCGCTAACCACATCGCGGCTGCAGTTGTAATCAGTAATAGGGGAATAATACGCGGTTTGGTGAGTTGATAATAACTCTGAATCACTTGTAAAAACGTTTCGTTACGGGGAGAAAGACTAGTCCCTGTCATGTTTATTCCTTGAAAATTGAACAATGGAGAGTAATAAGCAAAGGGGCGGTTAGACTGCTGAGGAGGGAGTGGCGCAATCACGCACGGCTAATACAGTATAAGCAACTAATCCCCCTAATAAAGCTGCACCCACCGCTTGATGCGTTACGGTGAGGGGTTCCACTTGTAAATGGAGATGGAAGGTCGCAAACCCCACTAAAATTTGAAGCAGCAAAAATATACCAGAAAGATTTGCTAATTGCCGTAGCATCGGATGGAGGGCTGGCGTTCGCCAGGAAAAAATCACCACTGCCAGTGTTGCTAAACTTGCCGGAAGTACACCAACTAGATGGGTATTCATCACTGAACACAGTTCAAAGCCGGTATAACATTGATGGACTGCCCAGCGGGAGGCAATTAATCCCCCCAGCAAACTTTGTAAATAGACCAAGCCAACGGCGACACCACCGAACCAAGGAAGTTTCTTCGCCGTCGTTGTTCCTTGATAAGGCAGCAAAGCGCTTCCCATGCCAATCAACAAACAGAAAAATAGCAAAGCGGTTCCTAAATGGGCGGTGACAATATCAAAGCGCAATAACTCAGTTACTGTCAGCCCACCGAGTAATCCTTGAACAACTACTAAAACTAATGCCAATAGAGATGCCCAAGGTAGCCAACGGGGTAATTCTCGGCGAAACCAAATCGATAAACCAACCAACCCCATTGTTGTCAGCCCAATCAGGGCAGCATCAAGACGGTGAAACCATTCCAAAAAAACTTGTAAATTCATTTGTTGTGAGGGCACCACCTGACCGTAGCACAGGGGCCAATCCGGACAAGCCAAACCCGCATCCATAACGCGAGTGGCACTCCCAATTGCCATTAAAATAAAGGTTGCCCCAGCAATTTTCCAAATCAACCGTCTGACCCGTTGCTGAGCTGAAACTTTGGCTGAAGAAGAATTAACTTTTGGGTAAATCGCTGATTCTGTCATAACCGCTAAAGATTATAAAAAAAACTTTATTAGTTGCTAAGTAATAGCTCCTCAATTAACTTAGCACTTGCTAAACAGTAATTGACTCACTTTAGTCACTACTCTACTCATCTCAGTCGCTTATTGCCATTGTTTTAGATCTTCTTCAGATTAGAGAAAGCTTCCTTTGATATTTCTTTACATTTCCTCCCGATTTATTGTTTAGATTTGTTGCGATCCCAAAGAAAAGACAAAGAAAAGTTGAAAATTTACCAATTCACCTGAATTTTCTAATGGTTTGTTTTACCGTAGGTTAGGGATGAGCATCGAAAGGATAATACAAATTGGCTATAGCGTTTCTGGATCAGCAACAATTCCCAGAAAAACGATCATGAAATTAACTTGAAACTTACAAACGATTAAGCAAATCAGCGTAAAAAAACCGTGACTACTGCTAACAAAATTAAAATTGCCTCAATTGCCATCTTAATCGCCATTATTAGCCTTTGGTATGGTCAAAATCATGGTCTACTTCCCGTTGCTGCTTCCCCCGAAGCGGAAGCAGTCGATGGGATTTTTCAATTGATGATGACCGTTGCCACTGCTTTGTTTTTACTGATCGAAGGTGTATTGATTTATTCAGTAATTCGCTTTCGACAAAAGCCTGGCGATGACAGTGATGGTCCACCAACAGAAGGGAATGTCTCCTTGGAAATTGTCTGGACAGCGATTCCTACTGTCATTGTCTTGATTATTTCGATTTACAGTTTTGAAGTTTATAATTCCATGGGAGGGCTCAATCCCGAAGCTTCTAGAGATCCAGGCCCCCAACAAGTTGCTGCAGATAACTCCTCTAGCCAGGGGTTACAAGGATTAATTGCCTCAGCATCCAACTACCTTGCCCTTGGTTTAGGGGAATCACCGGGTAATCAAGCCAAAAATCTGACGCCCTTATCAGTAGATGTGAATGCAATTCAGTATGCCTTTTTGTTTACTTACCCTGATAGCGGCATTGTCTCTGGAGAATTGCATGTTCCAGTCGGGCAACCCGTTAAACTCAACATTGAAGCAGGGGATGTGATTCATGCCTTTTGGGTGCCCCAACTTCGCCTGAAACAAGATGCTGTTCCGGGTCGGGAAACTAAAATTAGTTTTACTCCTGAACGGACCGGTGAATATCCCATTATTTGCGCAGAACTGTGTGGTCCTTATCATGGCGCAATGAAAACCCAGTTAATTATTGAAAGTCGAGAAGAGTATCAAGCTTGGATTCAAGAACAACAAGTGGCTCAAAGTCAACCGCTAGACGATACAGTTGCAGTCGGTACCATCGATCCACTACTTGCCCCTTACGCGGAAAAAATTGGGGTGAATGAGGAAACACTAGAGGCATTGCCTGCCCACCACAAGCATTAATTCATTGAAGAGAGACGCTAATTTTATGACAACGCCAGTAGCAAATCCTCAAAGCGAACATCTTGAGGAAAAACGAACTTGGACCGATTACTTTACGTTTAATACGGACCATAAGGTGATTGGAATTCAATATCTTGTCACCTCTTTTATCTTTTACCTGATTGGTGGCGCACTCGCTGCTGCTGTACGCACAGAGTTAGCAACACCAGAATCAGATTTTGTCAGTCCAGAAGTCTATAATCAACTCTTTACCGTTCATGGCACAGTTATGATTTTTCTCTGGATTGTGCCTGCCGGGGCAGGGTTTGCCAACTATTTAATCCCTTTGATGATTGGGGCAAAAGATATGGCATTTCCGCGCTTGAACGCGGTGGCGTTTTGGATGATTCCCCCGGGAGGCTTGTTACTCATGGCAAGTTTCTTTGTGGGGGCACCGCAAGCGGGCTGGACATCTTATCCGCCTCTGAGTTTAATGACGGGGAAAGCAGGAGAGGAAATCTGGATTCTCAGTATTTTGATCTTGGGAACCTCGTCGATTTTGGGAGCGATCAACTTCTTGGCAACTATCCTCAAAATGCGGATGCCAGAGATGGGGTTTTTTGATTTACCCCTCTTTTGTTGGTCCATGTTGGCAACGGGGGCAATGATTTTGGTGAGTACCCCGGTATTAGCCGCAGCACTGATTCTCCTATCATTTGATTTGATTGTTGGCACTAGCTTCTTTAATCCCACGGGTGGGGGTGATCCAATTGTGTATCAGCACATGTTCTGGTTTTACTCGCACCCGGCAGTTTATATTATGATTTTGCCCTTTTTTGGGGTAATTTCAGAAGTTTTGCCGGTTCATTCCCGCAAACCAATTTTCGGCTATCGCGCGATCGCGTTTTCCAGTCTTGCCATTAGCTTTCTCGGTTTAATTGTCTGGGCGCACCATATGTTCAGTAGTGGCACACCCGGCTGGTTACGGATGTTCTTTATGGCAACAACCATGATTATCGCCGTGCCCACCGGCATTAAAGTCTTTGGCTGGTGTGCTACGATTTGGGGCGGAAAAATTCGTCTCAACAGTGCGATGTTGTTTGGCATGGGCTTTGTTTCTTCCTTCCTAATTGGGGGATTAAGTGGTGTCATGATAGCCTCAGTACCCTTTGATATCCACGTCCACGACACCTATTTCATCGTTGCCCACCTACACTATGTTCTTTTCGGCGGCAGTGTGCTTGGGTTGTTCTCAGCCGTGTATCACTGGTTCCCCAAAATGACCGGGAAATATCTCAACGAAACTTGGGGCAAAATCCATTTTGGACTCACCTTTATTGGTTTGAACCTCACCTTTCTACCCATGCACCAACTGGGCTTACAAGGGATGAACCGACGCATTGCCATTTATGATCCCGAGTATCAACTATTGAATATGGTTTGTACCGCAGGGTCATATCTCTTAGCTGTTTCTACCTTTCCTTTCTTGGCAAACTTAATTTGGTCAGTATTCAAAGGAAAAGAAGCTGGGGCAAATCCTTGGAAGGCTTTAACCTTAGAATGGCAAACGACTTCGCCGCCACTGATTGAAAACTTTGAGGAAGAACCGGTTTTATGGTCAGGTCCCTATGATTATGGCATTGATATCTCAGAAGAAGACGATCAGTCGGTAGAAGAATTGTTGTCTGAAGTGAAAGCCGACATGAGTTAAGGGTTTGTCCTTCGTCATCAGTTCTTTGTCATTTGAGAAGAAAAGATCAATGTAGAGATGTTCGATGGAATGTCTCTGCATGACCCAATCTTGTTGTAACCAATTCAATCATAAGGTCAAAAAATTTATGCAAAGTTCAACGGTTAATCAGTCCCAAGATCTTAACGATGCAGAAAGTCAAAGCACTGCCCATGAGGAACATCCCGATCATCGGATGTTTGGTGTTGTCCTGTTTCTTGTAGCAGAGAGTATGATCTTTCTCGGACTATTTGGGGCTTACCTGATTTATTCTTCAGTAATTCCAGAATGGCCTCCTGCTGGAACCCCAGAATTAGAAATGCTTCTTCCCGGAGTCAACTCAATTATTCTGATTTCGAGTAGTTTTGTGATGCACCGGGGACAAAGCGCGATCAAGAAAAACGATGTTTCTGGGTTACAGTTTTGGTTTGGCTTAACCGCAGCGATGGGGGCGATTTTCCTCGCAGGGCAACTTTATGAGTACAGTCATCTCGAATTTGGTTTAACCACCAATCTGTTTACTAGCTGCTTTTTTGTTCTCACGGGGTTTCACGGCTTACACGTCACCGTTGGCTTATTGCTGATTTTATTTGTCTTGCAGCGATCCACCCGTCAAAATCACTATACTAGTGAAGAACATTTTGGTGTAGAAGCTTCAGAACTGTACTGGCACTTTGTTGATGTGGTTTGGGTAATTTTGTTTGGTTTAGTGTACCTGTTGTAGGCTCTTGTTCTATTCAACTCGGCAATTGGACACAAAAACATCATAAGGGAGGAGTTGACGCGCGTTAACCCCTCTTTTCAAGACTCATTTGCTGATCCCCACCTGAACTATAGACTCACAAACAATCGGAGTTGGGGTAAGGCAGATTAAGGGAAAGGCTAATCGAGTTTCCAGTCAAGGGAATTTTTTATTACTGAGCTGATCGAGTTGAGTTTCAAGCAGACTATTATGGCACAATGAATGGGTAACGAAAGAATGACAAATTTTTCTCTGCATATTGATTAACTAACCCACTGGCAATCGGGTTAAGGATTTGTTATTTTTCTTCTTAAAATTGCTTCTTATCAGACGAGCTAACCCATGAGCCGATCGCGCCAATCTAATCCCTCTAAAAAGCAAGCACAATCTCTCGCTCTGTCTGCTATCCATGAGCAAATTGCTGCCTTAAAAAAAGATCAGCAATGGTTTCTCAAACAAATTCAGCGTAAACGCACTGAGTTAAAAAACTTAGTGGAACAAATGCAAGACATTTCCCGAGAGATGTTTCAGCGCTGTCGCCCGGTTGTGGAAGAAATGATGGAGCGCGATCGCGAAATTCATCACCTATTCCAAGAGATTTTTACCAAGCGAAAATTTGGGAAAAAAAGCCGAAAACAAATTCAAAGTGTTTATAAATCTCTGCAAGAGGATGGCATTATTAGTCCCGACGAGGAGGACGATGAAGAAGCCAACTTTTTTTCCGGTCCCTTTGCAGAAGCATTTGCCAATCCTGAACCGAGCGCAGAAGACGAACAAGAAACTCACCAGCAACGTGAAATAAGTGATCCCCCAGCCAATCAACGTAAAATCAGGGATATTTTTCTGCGCTTAGCCAGTCGCTTTCACCCCGATAAAGTGACCGACAGCGAAACGCAAGATCAATATACGGCGATCATGCAAGAAGTCAACCAAGCCTACCAACAAGGCGACTTTGCCAAACTCCTCGAAATTGAACGTAAGCAACATGAGGTAGCAACTCTTGAGTTGAATGAAGATCAAGAAAGTAGTGCCGAAAAGCAACGCTCACAACTGACACGAGAGAATGAACTCCTCGCCCAGCAATACGAAGAAATTAAACAAGAGCTCCGCTACCTCAGAAGAACACCAGAAGGAACCGTGGTTACCGACTATCGACGTGCGACCAAAGAAGGAATTGATCCCATTACTGATGTTGTGGCAGAAGCAGAGGAGCAATTAAAAGTTATCACCGAAATTCGCGACTTTGTGCGTGATTTTCGCGACAAAAAAATGACAATTCAACAATTTCTCAGCGGTCCTGATTTAGGAACAACCCTGACTGCTGAAGACTTGGAAGCCATATTGGGTGAGATGTTTGAAATTGAGTTTCGATGAAATTAACTGGCTGGCACTTCATGGGCAAAACTTTTCCAGCGCACAAACTGGAACGCCCCCGCAACCGATCCCCAGACGTGCTCATCCGTTTTTGGATCGCGTCCTCGGTCTAAACTAGTAAACTGATTGGCATCAATTTCAAACGTACTATCCAGATAAGTTTCCTTTCCTTTACGGACAACTTTACAGGCTTTACCTGGTTCAACTTCTCCCTGAAAACTACTGCCCGTCCAAGAAACAATCATATTGCAACCCGGGAGTTTTTCTAAATTCTCCGCTGTCAGCTTTTGTAACCGGTCTGGTTCTCGACTCGCCCCAAAAAATGCACTGGCATCTTTTAGCGTATAGTTTTCAATTTCAATATGGTCATCAACGGCTAATAGCTTGAGGACACGCATCCGATAGGGATTATTTAACATATAGTCGTAGGCTTGTTCGACAAACAAACTAATCCCAGATAGCAAGTCCACCGGTAAAGGGCGCATACAGACCCGAATATGCGCAAAAAAAGGAGGATTAGTAAAGGCTTGTTCTTGATTACTAAAATCGGCAGCCATCCAGCGACCGAGAGTGACAATATCAGTAGCGTGAGACATATCGATATATCGTTTTCTAAAACTTTTACTAATTGTCTATTATTCAGCTGACCTTGTCTATTGTCGAAGGGAGTTCCTTCAAACTCTGTATAATTCTAGTATTTTTTTGATCAATCAGAGATTTTACTGAGTGTGCATTGAGCAGGGTTGAAGTTACACTCAAAGCAGAGGGTAAAAATATGTTAAGAGAAAGGGGGTGTGCGATGAAACAACAACCAACCGCGATTGTGGAACTCTCAAAAAACATTTCCGTGCGCACCACAATGCCGGAAAGTAATTACCCTGCCTTACGTTCTGGGTTTGAAGGCTATCCACCTAACCCCCGTTGGACTGTCAGTAAGTATCGTGCCTGGAAAACGGGACAGCAATGGCGTAACGCGCTCCAGCGGGGAGAGATGGTTATCCAGCGCGATCAACTCCTTGTCACTGCCAAGAAGCAACCGCGAATGGGACGTCAAACGGTCTAGACCAATCCGGTCTCAATTCGGTACAATTGTAAGATGTGACTATTAACTGAACTACGGAGAAAATGGTAAAACTGCGTCTAAAACGGTTAGGTAAAAAAAGAGAAGCTAGTTATCGGATTGTTGCGATGAACAATAGTAGCCGTCGCGATGGTCGTCCCTTAGAAGAATTAGGATTTTATAATCCCAGAACGGGTGAAACCCGTCTCAATGTCCCTGCCATTGTGAAACGATTGCAACAAGGTGCGAAACCGACCGAAACCGTCGATCATATTTTGAAAAAAGCGCAAGTGTATCAACAAGTGAATGCCTAATTATGTCAATTCCTCATCCCCTGCATCGCACCAGCCCCAATATGCTGAATTAGTCCGATTTTTGTTAACTCCCCTGCTCGATGTCCCGGAAAGTTTACGAATTGATTGTGAATGGACAAATAGCAATCAACGAGTTTGGATTCGTTTGGCGTTAGAAAAAAATGATCAGGGAAAGTTATTTGGGCGAGGCGGACGAAATCTGAGTGCGATCCGTACGGTGTTGAGAGCTGCTGCGACAGCAGCACAACAATCGGTTTATCTGGATATTTATGGGGAGAAAGAAACGACAACCGAAGTTGGGAAGATGGGTAAACCCACTTCGCGTTCGGAACGACCGCAGAAAGCATTGGGAAAAGAAGGGAAGCGAAAACCCCAAAAACGGTCTAAACCGAGCTCCAATCGTTCTTCTGACCAACAATCAGAACAGGCTCCTTCTGCGTAAGGAGGCATCTTCTCTGACCCATTAACGCCAAAATACTCATAATCAATTCAGATGACAGAGGCGGTCAAAACCATCGAATTACCCAGTAGCGAGAGCGCGATCGCACTCGCCGGACCCCAAGAAGCTAATCTCAAAACCCTTTCCCGACAAACTGGGGCAAAATTAGTGATGCGAGGGCAAGAGCTCTTAATTACTGGTCAAGAAAAGCCAGTGGAACGCTGTCTAGCGGTTGTGCGCTCGCTCAAACCCTACTGGGAAGAAGGAAAAGCGATCTCCAAAGCGGAGATCATGACCGCCTTTCAAGCTCAAGACACGGGACGCTTAGAAGACTATCAAGATCTGCAAAAAAATGTTCTGGCGCGCACCCGTAAAGGTGAACAAATTCGTGCTAAAACGTTTCGACAACGACAATATATTAAAGCCATTCAATCTCACGATATTACCTTTTGCACCGGTCCAGCAGGAACCGGTAAAACCTTTCTCGCTGCAATTTTGGCCGTGCAATGTTTATTAAAAGGAGACTACGAGCGTCTCATTTTAACTCGCCCCGCCGTAGAAGCGGGAGAAAAATTAGGCTTTCTTCCCGGTGATTTACAAGAAAAGGTCAATCCTTTCCTGCGCCCTCTCTACGATGCACTGTATGAACTCATTGACCCGGAAAAAATCCCAGATTTAATGGCAAAAGGAACGATAGAAATTGCCCCGCTTGCCTATATGCGCGGGCGGACTCTCAATAATGCCTTTGTGATTGTTGATGAAGCCCAAAATACAACCCCAGCGCAAATGAAAATGGTCCTCACTCGCTTGGGTTTTTCCTCTCGCATGGTGGTTACAGGAGATATCACACAAACTGATTTACCTTATCATCAAGAGTCGGGGCTCGTCACCGCTTTAAAAATTTTGAAATCTGTTGAAGGGATTGCTGTTTGTGAATTTTCCCAAGGGGATGTTGTCCGTCATCCTCTGGTTCAGAGAATCGTTGCCGCTTACGAACAACATGAAATGTGATGTTGTTAGATGCTTTAGCCTTTCTCATTCTTTTATTCTAAAAAGCTTGAATCGCGAAGTCCCTTAACAGTTCTCGCTATATGTAGCCCAGACTAACATCAAATTCCTCAACTGTGATTAGCGCGATCGCGAAGATCTAGAAAATAGTAGCACTTGGGTGCGAAATTTGCGAAAAAATGATTGGTCAGAAGCTCGTGACTAATTCAACTCTAATTGATACTGACATCTGGGTGAAGAACCAAGAATCCCCGCCCTTCTAGGGCAGTGGAGCGTCAACAACCAATTTCTGATTAAGCAGTTGAATTACTGCGTATGTATCGCCTCAGTCACGGCTTACTGATTTCTGATAGCTTGATTGCAACGACAGCAATAATATGCGATTGCCCTTTGATCACTAAGAACCAACGAGACTACCGATTCATTCCAAATCTCAATCTCTTGCCTTATCCATAATTAAGCATAACAATTCCTTGGAATAAACGATGCCTAAGTTAAGTGAGCCCGCGATCGCGCAAGGTAAATGCTAACGCAAGGGGCGATCAATCATGAGTATTGTAGAGAAGCAGCGATTGGACTCCCTCCATGCTTCACAAACGCGCGAGCTTTAGGAAATTTCCTAGTTGCTAAGATAAATCAACAACTTGAAACTTGGCGCGATCATACGTCCTAAAAGAGCAAGATAACTGCTATCATTCCTGGTGCGTATTATATTGGGAGGGGTCTATGGCAATTATTGCGCTACGAGCTTGGTATTTAGAGGAATATGAGCCGATTCAGGAGTTGATGCAACGTCCTCACAATTTACGGTTAAGTAAAAGTAGTCTCTTAAAGTCTGGACTGAGAGCAGATTTTTTGGATGAACGAGAAACAGTGGTAGCAGCAGAGTGGTTTCAACGTTATTTAGCAGGGGAAACGGTTGAGTTCTACATTGAAGGGAGTGGCGGGTATTATATTGCTAATATTGATGTTATTTCTCAAGAGATTTACTTTATTAAACAGGAGATTAGTGCCTTACTCGATCCTGTTATTTATTTTTCCTATCAGCAAGAATATACGGCAGCGTATGAAGCATTACAGAAAGTTCTAGAAGAGACAATTGAAACGTTTAATCGTAAAACTCGCGTTCCGCTTCGTTTGGAATATTCGCTTCGTCCACAAGACGATCCTTTGCGCCTCAGTAAGAATCAATTAAGGAAAATTCGTAAGAGTTTAGTGTTTATTGCCGATGGCACACCTGTGGCACAAATTCCGAAAGAAAAGACGACAGTGTTACTACCAAGTCCTACTGTTAGCGTTGAATTAGGGTATGCGTTGCAGTGTAAGCGAAGAGAGCATATTTTGTTGACTCAAATGGAACACTGGCAGGGAGAGTATCCCTTTGATCTGCCTCATCCGCAACAACTGTTATTTAAGAGTAGCACTGATTTGAAAGTCACTCTCCCTGAGCTGTTGGAAGTTATGCTACAACGGTTTCATTTACTGGTTTAAAAAGTTCCTAGTTAAGGAGTTCTTAATTGAGTGATGGCTTCCTCAAGCGGAATAATCTCTGTTTTTGGGTAGTAAAAGGAGAGAATTTCCTGAGCTGACCAGCCCTGTTGGGCAAGAGAGTGGGCACCAATTTGACTCAAGCCCACACCATGACCAAAGCCACCGCCAACAAACTCATAACCTTGTAGTTTGTTATCGCTGTTGCGGACTGGATTGAGATAAAAAAGAGTGCTACGTGGCGGTTCAAAAGCACTACGGACTTCTGTTTTTTCAAGGGTAATCGTTCCTTGATCAGTGTCAACCTTCATTGCCAAGATTCGCCCAGAGCGCGATCGCGCTGTTATCGCCATCTTCTCAATCGCTGTCATTTTCTCGGCTAGGGGATGATTCAGGCGAGTTAAATACTTCTGTAAATCTTCTGTTAACTCTTCAAGACTACTTTCTCGTTCCCAGCGAAAGGCGCGACTCCCGGTCTCATTAAACCCTTGTTGCTGATTAATAAAGGCCCGAAAATTGCTTTCATCACTCAGAGGACGTTTATCTAAATTCCACACAGACTGCGCTGAATCGACAACCGACCGTAAATAAGGACGTTGCCGACCATCCCAAATATCACTAAAAAATGCCGTGACACCGCCAGTGGTGGAAGAATATAGGGCATCAACCAGTTGACCTTCATAAGTGAGAACCTGTTGTGCGGTTTCTTGAATGGCGCGATCGCTGCGTTCGTTAGTATCACTCAGCCCCCAATACACCTGACAATGAGTGTTGGCGCAAATTTGATAATCATCGGCTTGAAAGCGATGCAGATTTCGCAACGCATAGGTACGAGCAATAATTGCTTGCGCTTTTACGGCTTCTAAGGGTGCTTTCGGTCCAATTTCATGGGGAACCACCCCCCGTAAGTAAGACTCAACCGGCACGATGTTCACCAGCGTATAGTTCCCGTAAGAATTAGGCTGGAGACGCAAATGCCCCGGATAAAGACGACGAGGAACTTCACTGGCATCAACAGACACTTGTTCGGTCTGATGATGAATCTCTAATGTTTCTGGGCGATATCGTTTTTCATCGATCACAAAAGAAACTTCAACTACTTCCTCCAATACTTCTGTTTCTAAATACGGAGTTTGGTAACCTTCCCTTTGCAAGTTTTCTAATAAAAGGCGCCGCAACAAAAGCGAGTGATAAACCTCCGGTTTCGCCCAAACTTGCCAGCGCCCTGGCTGTGTTACCTCTACAATTAATCCCCGTTTTTCCCAAGTCTTGGCACTGCTTTCTGCCGTCTCGAAGGTTGCATGATCACTTAAAATTAGACGTTCCCTGACTTTCGGCTTAACCAAAGGCACAGCTTTGATTTCTAAAGTTAACCGATCTGTCTTTAAGGTTTGAGTCGTTCCCTCTTTTTCTACAGTTACTGTTAAGGGAGTTGAGTCCGGACTGGTAATCGTTATTTCATCGCTCAGTTCTTCTCCAAATCGCTGCACGATTCCCACTTCAATGGGAAAAGCTTCGCTTCTGGCAGGTAGGGGCATCAATAGGCTAAAGGCACTGAGTAATCCAATCAACGATACTCCTAAACCTTTTCCTAAGTTAGACCCCGGAATGGCCGCTGCCATTGAATGTTGTTTTTTTTTGACGGTTAGTCGATGCAAGCGATTATTTTGATTGATCATTACTGCGTGAAACTACTACTAGTGACCTGACGACTCATCATGTTTTCTCCTTTTAGCATACGTTTCGCTGCATCCAATAACACCTCTTCTAAATAAGGCTTAGTGAAGTATCCTTTTGCCCCGAGACGATATGCCATTTGTCGATGACGTTCCGCCCCGCGTGAAGTCAACATTCCCACTGGTAAGTCGGCAAATCGTTCTTCTTGTTTGACGCGAGATAATAACTCTAAGCCATCCATTTTCGGCATTTCAATATCACAGAACATCATATCGCAAACTAAGCCCGCTCGCAGTTTATCCCAAGCTTCTTTGCCATCACGGGCTTGTTCAACGCGATAACCGGCTTTGGCAAATGTCATTGAGAGTAACTCCCGCACGGTAATGGAATCATCAACAATGAGCACCATCGGTTCTGCCTCGCCTGCTTGTTGTGCCATTGCTTGTTCTTGCTGCGCCAGCATTGAGTTCATTACATCTTTACGAACCCGTCCATAGAATAAATCAATCAATTCTAAAACATCCGCGATCGCCATGACACTGCCATCAGAAATCACGGTTACCCCAGCCATTCCAATGGGTTTAGGAATGGGACCAGCCAGTTGTTTAATTACAATTTCTTGTTGTCCCAGCACTTGATCCACCTGAACCGCCACTAAATTCCCTGTACTACGGAGTACGACAATGGAAATTTCATCATCTTCTGATTGAGCGGCAAAAAGATTACTGCGGGTCAGCGTGCGATTATAGGAAAGAAGTTCTGACAGAGGTTTAAACGGGAGTAGCGTTGAGCTCTTTTGCCAGCGAATAAACCGTTCTCCGTCTTTATTGACTTTGATATTGTCTTGGGTGGTTTCAAATTGATCTTCCACCCCATCCATCGGAAAAGCAAGATTAGATTGATTGAGTTTACAACAAAGTGCTGTTGTGATGCTAAGCGTTAAAGGTAAGGCAATGGTAAAGGTGGTTCCTTTACCAGGAGAAGAGTCAATGTTGATACTGCCGCGAAGTTTGCTTAAAGAGGAACGAACAACATCCATCCCAACACCGCGTCCAGCAAAGTCATCGGCTTGCTCCTTGGTGCTAAACCCAGGGCTAAAGATAAAGTCAAAAATATCAATATCAGGAAGAGCACTGGCGTCCGCTTTAGAAATCAAGCCTTTCTCTACTGCTTTGCGTCGAATCCCAAGGGGATCAAGCCCCGCACCATCGTCAGAAATTGCAATGATCGTCTGATTGCCTTGGTGCCGGGCTTCTACTTTAATTGTTCCAGTGACTGGTTTACCAAATCGCTGCCGTTCTTCTGGCGACTCAATTCCATGAGTAATGGCATTGTTAACCAAGTGAGTCAATGGGTCATAGAGTTGCTCGAGAATCATCTTATCGACTAACGTCTCTTTCCCCTGCACTTCCAATTGCGCTTTCTTCTCTAATTTTATGGAGATATCCCGTACTGCTCGCGGTAAGCGATCAGCGACTTGGGAAAAGGGAACCATGCGGGCTTCTGTAAACCCTTCTTGGAGTTGACCGGTCACTTGACGGAAAATTCGGGCTTCTTGTTCAACTTTGTCAACTAAAAATTCAATATCCGACCCCGACTCTCGCACGCGCACAATCAACTCAATGATCTGTTGGGAAAGTGAATGGAAGCCGCTAAAACGGTCCATTTCTAGAGGATCATACTCCTCATTATAGGTTATCTGAGAATCGCTACTGTGCTCACTATTTTTCCGGCTTGCTCCCATTTGGCCGTTGCTATAGGATTTACTCAGCCGTAAAGAATTCTCTAACAAAGACCGCTCATAAAGGTCTTGTATCTGTACGCCCAAATCGTTTAGATCTTGTAGCCGTTCTAATAAGTTATCTAAAAACTGTTGTAATCGCTCTTGGTCTTGTTCCAAACTATTACGATTAATCACTAACTCCCCAATTAAGTTATTGAGGTTATCCATTAAGCGTACTGGAACCTTGAGTGTTTGTTCAAATATACTGACTCCTCCCTGTGCTGCTGGCGCTGCAACTGGAGGCTGCTGTGTTGCTGGGGCAGGGGGTGTAATCTCAGTGGTACTTGCTTCTGTGGCGATTTGTTCCGGTACTTGTTCAATATAAGCTTCTAAGGCAACGCGATCAAAGTCTGCTTGATTCTGTAGTTGAGCAGGGGCATTAATCAAGTGCTCTAGATCTTCTATCTCTTCGTAATAATCGAGAGCAAAACTTAGCTGTTCTCCTACCGATTCTTGGATGTAAGTTGAGGAAAAAGTTTTGTATTCATCGTATGTTGTTTGAAAAGCGAGGCTATCTTCTACCCCCTGAATAAATGTTTTCTCTTTTTCATTAGCAAAAATTGATTCAAGGTCTTCTAGGGGTTCAAAGATTTGTTGTGACCAAGAGAAATCTTCTGTAGAAGACTCTTCATCTGGATAGAGATCATCGAGTTTGGAGAGGGCTTCTTCTTCTTCTTCTTCCTTGCTAGGTTCTTGCTGTTCACTCGCATCTAAAGCTTGGAACAGTTCATTCCATTCTTCATCGGCACTGCTATCTTTGTGATCATCTAAGTTCAGGTTTTCCCTTGCAGTCTCTATATTCCAGGACTCACTTTGCTGGCTAGAGACACTTTCTTGTTCTAAGTCTATTTCTGCTACCAAGCGTTCATCATCATGATCTTCTTCGGCAAATAATTCCTCGAAAAAGGCCTCTTCATCATCAGTTTCTTGGCTATTTTCTGGGAGCCATTGTTCTAGATCTAATTCAGCATCTTCATCTTCTAAAATGATTTCTTGCTCATGCCATGATTGTGAATTTTCTTCCCCAATTGCTGATTCTTCAATCCATAATTCAAGATCTTCGTCAGAAGCATCAACTTTCTCAGGAACATTAAGATTCATTTCTTCTTTATTCCATAAGTCAGTTTCTAGATCGAGACTCTCTAAGAAATTTAAATTTTCATTAGAAGTACTTGCTTCAGAAATACCAGATAGATCAGTAATTGTTGTTTTCTCATCTAATTCTTCTGAGTCTAGTGCATTGGAATCCTCTTGCTCACTATCGAGATCATCATCGTAGTTTCGTGTATCCCACGGTGAGGACAACTGTAAAGACATTGCTTTTAAGCGTTGACTCGGTTGAATGGTATAGGCTTGACCTTGCTCAAGCAAGTTTTGAGCGTCTCGAATGTCGGCGATCGCGCACTCTGCTGCAGTTTTGACGGAGTTTTCGGTTGCCGCGATCGCGCTTTGAGCGATTTTAAGCAGTTTAACCCAAGTCGGTAAGTTGGCTTGTACCCCAATTTGCTCTAGCACCTGGCAATGTTCGGTTAATACGCTGCGGTAGTGAGACGGATTTTCTTGCTCAAGGATCTCTTCCATTGCGTTTAACTCAGCCTCAACTTGCTGCTGAAAAAAGTCACTGTCTAGACTCAATTCATTCACCGTTGCTTCTTCATGCAAAATCCGAGACTGCAGGTAGTTTTTAGCCTCGTTTAACTGGGGCTGCAGTCCTTTGAACACTTCTCGTTCGACACCCTCTGTATATTCAGTGGGTTCTTCCGAGATAGCGTGCATTTCAACCAAGCCTTGAAACGTATCAAAAACTTGCCACAATAACTCTTCCAAACGTTTATCGCTAACCACAGAGGCCGTTCTCATCACTCCAAAACAGTCTTCAAAAAACTGAGCAATTTCTTGCATCGTCTGCATTTCATGAAGAACCGCCCCTCTATTTAGAGACTCAGCAGCATCATGAAGACGTTTTAGCGTTTCTGGTTGTCTGACGACACCTGATAAGTTTAGTAGCCCACGCTCAATGGTTTCCAGATGAGTTTTTGCATCTAGTAGATATTGTTTCCGGTCCGGGGTTTGGGGTTGGTTTGGCTGCATAGTCACGTCCGTCTCTTCCTTGCTTCGCGTTTTAAATGGACAGCGATTAATTTCTTGCCTTGATTATAATCACTCTAATAAAGTTATGAAAGTTCTGTAATATTACTGAGTTGAAAAACTCTTTGCCAGCTACTTTAACCAATATTTTAGCGCTGATAGAGGGGTTGAGTCTTTGTTTTTAATTTTCCTGAAAGTAGCCAAATTCAGCAACTTGTCGAGCTGAATCCCGCCATTTCGCTTGTACCCGAACAAACAATTCTAAATACACTTTCCCGGCAATCATCTTTTGCATTTCGGCGCGGGCGGCTGTCCCAATTCGTTTGAGCATTGTTCCTTTCTTTCCAATTAAAATTCCTTTCTGTGAAGGACGCTCAACATTGATTGTTGCGCGAATGGTGGTGAGATTCTTTTCTTCAATAATCTGATCAATAACAATCGCAACCGAATGCGGAATTTCTTGCCGAGTTTCCTGTAAAATTTGCTCTCGAATTAACTCTGCCATCACTAACCGTTCCGGTTGATCACTCACTAATTCCGGTGGATAGTAGTAGGGACCAACATCTAATTTTTGTCTGAGTTGGACTTGTAACTCTTCTAACCCCAATCCTGTCAAAGCTGAAAATTCTACAGCATCCCATTTTCGTTCTTGTAAAAGAGTCTCATAGGTGGCGCGATTTTTGGCTCTTTGTTCGCCATCCACTAAATCAGTTTTATTCAAGCCAATCATCACAGGAACTTGAGTTTTTCTTAGTAATTCAGCAATGTAGCGATCGCCGCCCCCAGCTGGCGTTGAAGCATCAACGACAAATAAAATTAAATCCACCGCATCAATCGTACTCTGAGCATTCTTCACAATCACTTTGCCCAATTCATGATGCGGCTTATGAATGCCGGGCGTATCCACAAAAATCATCTGTGCTGTTTCTGTAGTCAGAATTCCTCGCAAACGATTACGAGTGGTTTGCGCCACTGGGGAGGTAATCGCGACTTTTTCCCCAACTAACTCATTCATCAGTGTCGATTTTCCCACATTGGGTCGCCCAATCAGACCAATAAACCCTGACTTAAAATCTGGCGGTGCAACCGGAATTTGTCCAAAGCCATCAAGCATTTCATTCTTCTCTCTCTAGTATGGTTAAAACGTATTCTCCTTCATTTACACCTTGATTGGTTCCAAGATCAAAAACGAAACCTGCTTTTTCTGCGGTTATGGTTATCTTTTGTAAGGCTTCTCCTTGCTTATTCAACTCTAAAATTTGATAAATGATATCTCCTTTTTTAACAACTGTTTTTAAATCAGCACAGCTTTGAATGATCCCTCCTGTCGGAGCATAATATTTTTTAATCTGTTCTTTTTGAACAAACGCTACTGTATGATTTGAAGTGGCGGTTCGGGGAAACTCCTCACTCTTCACAACCCCCTGATGCACCAAATAGTTTTTTATCCCTCTTACTCCTTTTTTAACTGACTCCGGTTGGACTGTCATCCCACTTCCTAACTCTAACGTCCAAGCAGCAACATCAAATTTAACGTCCCGTCCAAGTTCTCGAAATTTTTCTTCTAAAGTTAGCCAAGGCTTAAGAAACGCTTCATCAAACGTATATCCTGCTGGTTCATCAACCTGAATTCCAACATCTAACAAAAATGCTTGTGTTGCCTTTTCTTGACCCGGAAAAGTAAATAAATAATCAATGCCACGGTTACTGGAACTATGAATATCAATGACGTAATTGGCATCTAAACAAAGGGACTGTAACGTTTGCTGATACTTAACCCCATAGCGAACCCCGTAGGATTGACGATCCTGCTCAATTTGTTCTTGCAACCGAGCTTTAATTCGTTCTAAATAGCTGTTATAAATCGATTTGAGATCGGCTTCTAAGTAATTTTGGGCAAACCCATAAACCTCATCTTCTTCAGCAGAATAATCCCAAAAAATACGATTCCAGTCTTGACCATCGTAACTGTTATAACGTCCAGGATTAAAAAAATGCGCTCGCTGATTCATGCCAACAGGATTACAGCCCGGAACTAACCAAATCTCACCCAATAAATTTTCTGGATCAAGTTTGGTGAGCCAATGGTACAGTTCTGCAATGACAACGTTACCAATAATTTCTGCACCATGTAAATTGGCTTGAATATAAGTTTTTTGACCGGGTTTCCCCTGAAACTGATAAATCTGTAATGCTAGATGATCGCCTGAAGAAAGACGACGTAGATTAATGGTTTCAATATTCGGTTGCATTAGAATAAGAATTCAACAGTGAGTTGTGTTTTTTTATTAATTACTCGTTGTTAGCGAATCGATAATGTTGGGGCTAAATTGATCAATCATGATGATGAATCGTTCATTTTACATTGTTGATTATTAGTTGTCCATTCATCGACTGAGTTGCCAATGGGTAGGCAAAATAGTAATCTTAGTGTCAACATCAAAAACAGGTTTATTATATTTGCTAAACGTGGGAGGAAGAAACCACCGTGTCGAATACAACCGTTCGGCAAGATAACAACCAGAGCCAACCATCCTTGTGGCACAATACCCTGCAATTTACAAAAGGGGTTGGAAAAGCGGCGACAGGAACAGTGGTCTGTGTAAGTTTACTTGCTGGTGCAGTCATTACAGGCGGACTTGTGGGATTAGCGCTGAGTTTCCGTAATCTTCCAGATGTTCGCGTTTTAGAAGGTTATTCACCCACTGAAACCAGCTATATTTATGATGTTAAAGGTCGTCTTCTAACACGCTTACATGGAGAAGCCAACCGCGATGTAATTGGGCTAGAGGAAATGTCTCCAGAACTCAAACAAGCGGTCCTTGCCATTGAGGATAGTCATTTCTACCAGCATCAGGGGATTAATCCAACGAGTATTGGTCGAGCCTTGTTGGTCAATTGGCAAAGTGGAGAAGTCGTAGAAGGGGCTTCGACCATCACCATGCAACTGGTGAAAAATGTTTTCCTTTCTCCAGAAAGAACCTTGAGTCGAAAATTAGCAGAAGCAGTCTTGGCTTTGCGGGTTGAGCAAGTCTTTAGCAAAGATGAAATTTTAGAAATGTACCTCAATACGATTTATTGGGGGCATAACAATTATGGCGCAGAAACGGCTGCTCAAAGTTACTTCCAAAAATCAGCCTCTGAATTAAACTTAGCTGAAGCGACGATGATGGCAGGGTTAATTCAAGCCCCAGAGCAATATAGTCCTTTTGTGGATTATGCAGAAACAAAACGTCGTCAAGCAGTCGTTTTAAGCCGTATGGAAGAAATTGGTTGGATTCCGGCGCCCGTTGCTGATAGTACGATTAGGGAACCGCTATTAGTCGGAAAACCCACAGCTTGGCAAGAAAGTAAACTCCCAGCAGTGACAGAGGCAGTCACCGCTGAACTAAGAGAACGCTTTGGGGAAGAAGCGGTCACCGAAGGGGGATTACGAGTGCAAACGACCATCGATCTCTTTTTCCAACAAATGGCAGAAGAAACCATACAAGAAGCTCATCAACAATTACTGAATCGGGGGCTGAAGACGGCACAAATTGCGATTGTAGCGGTTGATCCGCGAACTCATTTTGTCAAAGCCATGGTAGGTAGTGTTGATTATGAAAATAGTCAATTTAACCGCGCTCTTCAATCTCGCCGTCAACCGGGATCTTCGTTCAAGCCGTTTGTCTACTACACCGCTTTTGCCAGTGGTCAATATACCCCGGATTCTACAATTAAAGATAGTCCGGTTCAATATCGGGATGGTTCCGGTTACTATCGTCCGAAAAACTATGGGGGAAGTTTTGCCGGAACAATGACGCTGCGAAGTTCTCTTATGCGATCGCAGAACGTACCAGCCGTAAAATTAGGTCAAGCAGTTGGGCTAGATAATGTGATTGATGTTGCCCGTAAACTGGGAATTGAGAGCCCTTTACAGCCGGTTATTTCTTTGCCCCTCGGATCAGTGGGCGTAAAACCATTGGAAATGGCAGGGGCTTATGCGACTTTCGCGAACAATGGTTGGCATTCAGATCCGACTTTTATTGTTCGTGTCAGTAATAGTCAAGGTGATTTATTGCTCGATAACCAACCGGAACCCCGATTAGTCTTAAATCAGTGGGCGGTTGCTTCTCTCAATAGCGTCTTGCAAGGAGTGGTGCAATCCGGAACAGGCACCTCAGCACAGATCGGTCGCCCTGCTGCTGGTAAAACTGGAACAACCAATTCTGAAAGAGATGTCTGGTTCGTGGGTTATGTGCCTCAATTAGCAACGGCGGTTTGGATTGGGAATGATGATTATCGTCCTCTTGGTTCCGGAGTGACTGGTGGTGGATTCGCTGCCCCGGTCTGGCGCAAGTTCATGCTCAAAGCACTCAATAATCAACCCGTCCAACAATTTCCTTCTCCCAGTGAGTTTGAACGACCTAAGTCTAACAATTAATTTACTGGTGCAGCTCGTTTTTCATGCGTTCTAACGTTTGGTGCATTTGGTCAAACATTTGTTGCGGTGTCATTCCAAATTGTCCCAGTTGATTTTTTAGTTGTTCCACTGTCATTTGGGCCATGAAGTCTTCTGAGAGTTCAAAGCGTTTCATGAAAATTTTATATCGTTCTAAAAGCTCTTCCATACGCTCGATATAGAGCTTTTTCCCTTCATAATCAAATTTTCCATACTTCCCTCCCAGTTCCATGAGGGCTTGATAGTCTTCAAATAGCTGTTTTGCTTCTTGTTGGACAACTTCAGAATCAAAAATTCCCATGGCTAATATATTTGTTTTGAATACGGTTTCTTAATTATTGGTTCGATCTTAACGAAATGGCAATAAAGCAGGCAATTCGGTTTACCGTATGATACAGGAAGAGAGGAAAAATAAAACAAGGTTATGTCAAAACGTCGCATTATAGACTTACTCCGCCAGGGACAACCCGCAGAAACCGTGACGATTCAAGGTTGGGTACGGACAAAACGGGAGTCAAAAAAGTTTGCTTTTATTGAGGTCAATGATGGGTCTGCTTTGGCGAATTTACAGGTAATTTTAGATCCTCAACTCGACCATTATGAAACAGTTCTGGGTCAACTCAATACCGGTGCTTCTGTAGAAATCACTGGGGTTTTAGCCGAGTCCCCGGGAAAGGGGCAGCGAATTGAATTACAAGCCAATGCGGTGACCGTTTATGGGGAAGCCGATCCAGAAACTTATCCTTTACAGAAAAAGCGCCACTCTTTTGAATTTCTCCGCAGTTTAGGACATATTCGGACACGCACGAATACATTAGGGGCAGTGATGCGAGTGCGCAATACGTGCGCCAATGCGGTGCATCAATTTTTTCAACAGCAAGGTTTTTTGTGGGTTCACACCCCGATTATTACCACAAATGACTGTGAGGGGGCAGGCGAGTTGTTTAATGTGACCAGCTTGAATCTGAATGAGGTTCCGAAAGAGAATGGGAACGTCGATTACACTCAAGATTTCTTCGGACGACAAGCCTATTTGACTGTGAGTGGTCAGTTGGAAGCTGAAGCGATGGCATTAACTTTTGACCGGGTTTATACGTTTGGTCCCACCTTCCGGGCGGAAAACTCAAACACGTCTCGCCATTTAGCAGAGTTTTGGATGATTGAACCGGAAATGGCCTTCTGCGATTTACAAGGCGATATGGACTTAGCAGAGGCGTTTCTCAAACAGATCTTTAAGGCGGTGTTGGATCAGTGTCCGGAAGATATGGAGTTTTTTAATCAACGGATTGATGATTCGGTCTTAGCAACGGCAGATCATATTATTAATGAAGACTTTGAACGGATTACTTATACTAGCGCGATCGCGCTGTTAGAAAAAGCGGATCAAAAATTTGAATATCCGGTGGAATGGGGCGTCGATTTACAATCGGAACACGAACGTTATTTATGTGAAGAATATTTCCAAAAACCGGTTATTGTTACCGATTATCCAAGTAGTATTAAAGCGTTTTATATGCGTTTAAATGATGACGGAAAAACCGTTGCCGCAATGGATGTTTTAGCCCCCAAAATTGGCGAAATTATTGGCGGTTCCCAACGGGAAGAACGATTAGAGGTGTTAGAAAAACGGATTAAAGAAGTAGGGATGGAACCGGAACAATTGTGGTGGTATCTCGACCTCAGACGCTACGGAACCGTTCCTCATGCTGGCTTTGGTTTAGGCTTTGAACGCTTAATTCAGTTTATGACGGGGATGAAAAATATTCGAGACGTGATTCCGTTCCCCCGCACCCCAGAAAACGCTGAATTTTAAGTTCTCGTGCGGTTGGGTTAAAGATTACGCCTTCTGTTACCGAAGGCGCCTGTCCACATGCTTTGCTCCGGTGAGCGTTGATCAAAGAATTATCAAACCCAACCCACTGAGTTACTAGCATCAGGCAATGGTAAAAAGAAAAAGTGACGACGCGATTCTATCAATGATTCAGTTTTCGTTGTGAAAACATACGGACAAATAATCGTTTATTAATAAGGCATTAAATTGTTCTTAACTTAAATCCTAGAAATTACTTTTAGGATCAATTTGTTTGGCAAAAAATTCACGACTGTCAAAGATGACGCCTTCTGTTTAGAAAGGTGCCTGCTTTGACCGTTAGTCAAACTAATATTTATTTCGAGTTGGAGAACACGAATCGCCCATGAAACGTCGCAACTTTTTACTCTTTCTCGGGGCAAGTGCAGGAACCGTTGCCCTTGGCGGAATTCCCACCCAGGGCAAACCGTTTCAAACCCCGGCAACCGCAAAAACAGTGGTCAGTAGCACCCTTCCCTCTGTCAAGCTTCCCCTCCCCCTAGAGATTGATCAGCTTTCTTCTAACGCACAAAAGGAGGCTTACAGCAACTATCAGGTGGTTGATGATTTGGTGCTGCCGGATGGCTTTACCTACGATTTAATTGCAGCTTGGGGAGACGAAGTGGGAGATTCTCGCTTTGGTTATAACAATGATTATGTTTCTTTTGTGGAAACGGCACCCAATGAAGGCTTCCTCACGGTTAACTTTGAATATATCAGTGGGAAAGCGTGGCTGGAAAACTATCCAGAGGTCATTGGCAAGTCGTTACCCATTGCTGAAGTCAAAGCGGTTGCCGCGCCAAGCGAGGGTCAGATTAATGCCTTTGCGCTACCGGAAAATAGTCCCCTGAAAGCGCAAATTAAAGAAATCTCGAAAGAGGGGTTGATTGACCAAGGCATTGGCATTATTTCCATTCGACGCAATCCAGATGGCAGTTGGGAACGGACTTATTCCAATGCTGATCGCCGGATTACTGGGATTTCTGGCTTAGAAGACAATCGGGCGCTTTATGCCACTGGACCGGCTACTGCTGTCTTCACCAAACCCGACAAGATGGGCTACGAAGATAATCAAGGTAATCGGATCATTGGCACGTTTCAAAACTGTGCGGGCGGAACCACGCCTTGGGGAACCGTTTTATCCGCTGAAGAAAACTTCCAGGATCAGGTCTATGAACCTGTAATGGCAGATGGTTCAGCGTTTAATCCCGGTAACACGCCTTTTATTCTCACCGATAATACGGTGGATGGACGCGCCAATGTGTTCGGTTTACCGGGCAATAAATATGGCTGGATGGTGGAAGTCGATCCGGCGAATCCTGCTGACTACGGGACAAAACATACTTGGCTGGGGCGATTTCGTCATGAAGCCGTTGGGGTGCGGGTGGTGCCGAAGCAAAAACTTGCGTTTTATTCGGGCTGCGATCGCCGCGGGGGACACCTCTATAAGTTTGTTTCTCAAGATACTGTCAAAACCGTTACTGATAAAAACAATTCTCGCCTGCTGGAAAGCGGAATGCTTTATGGCGCGAAATTTAATCCTGATGGCAGTGGACGCTGGGTGGCTTTAACTCCTGACACGCCGATTGATCCGGTTCGTCCCAGCACAGTTTTTGGGAGCAAAGTCATGCTTCCTAATCCAGATCGTGCCGAAGGTGGTGTCATTGAAATTACTAATGACGCCGAAGCCGAAGCATTTCAAGCTCAATTCAAAACCCTCGGTGACCTTTATCTGGGAGATCAGACAGAAAAACAGGGTGCCATTCTCGTTGATGCTCACTTTGCCGGTAATGCGGCTGGTCTTAGCTGCACGGCTCGTCCAGAAGACACTGATGTGGCAAAAGATGGTACGCTATATATTGCTTTCACTTCCGGCAGTCCGGGGGGTGATGGCGGTCCGGATAACCAAGTCTTTGCCGGTCCTAATGGTGAGGCTTATGAATATGGCTGGATCATGAAATTACAAGAAGACAGCAATAATCCGGCAGCGATGCGTTTTCGTTGGGAGATGTTTGCCCTTGGTGGAGAACCGGCGGAAGAGGGATTAGGGTTTGTCAATCCTGATAATCTTGATATTGATACTGATGGCGATGTCTGGATGGTGACTGATATTTCCACCAGTAAGCATAATTTAGAAGTTTCTGATCGCGATGGCGTTGATCAATCGGCATTGCGAGGCATTTTCGGGAATAACTCAGCTTGGTATCTGCCTACCTCCGGTGAGAAAGCAGGGATGGCTTATCCGATTGTTGTTGGTCCAATGGAATGTGAAATTTGTGGCATTTGGTTAACCAGCGATCAAAAAACCCTTTTCCTCGCGCCTCAGCATGTTGGAGAAGTCAATGGAAAACGCCAAAACATGGCAAGCGAAACCCGAACCTTTGCGATGAAAACGACCACCGGGGAACATTTTATACAACAGCGCGAAGTTCCTTTAGGTTCTAATTGGCCGGGCTTGGGCCCCAATGACCCACCACGCCCAGGTGTAGTAGCGGTGCGACGGAAAGATGGACAATCTCTTAAAAGAGAAGACTGACCTCCGACGCATCCCGCTATACAATCATAGGTGGAAAGGAAATAGAACCTTGACTTGTTTATTTCCTTTTCTCAGAAAAATTTAGATCTTTGAGTTTACCTTAGGTTCCCTGCTCTTTATGAGTAGGGATTTTTTTCCGAGTGCTAACGACCTATAACTGCTACTCCCGGTCTAGGATGCTACTGCTTCGAGTTCTTCAGCCTCTTCAGGTTTGCTCGAACCATCATCAATATGAACCAAGCGAATGTGTTTATAGCCCAACTTAATTTCAAATTCTTCGCCCGGTTGTAACCCCATTGCCTGGGTATAAGTGGAACCGATGACAATTTGACCATTTTTGTGAACGCTAACTTTATAAGTCGGTTCACGTCCACGACCGTCTTTCCCCCCATCGGGATCAAGGGGAACGCCCTTGGCTTCAAGAACAGCATCATAAAACTCGGTTAAATTGACCCGCGTTTGACCGGTTTTGGTTGTGTTGTAATAACCACACTCTTTAGCTGTTTCTCGACGCGGTAAGTGAGAGAGTTCTTTGACTTTTTGCAGCAAGGCACGACCTTTTAACGGTGCTGTTTGTTCTTCCATTTTCTGTATAATTATCCTCTTAATTGTCTGTTCAGTTGGGAGAGTTTGCTTAGAGACATTCCTCCTATTAAAAATATATCGTTAAACTCCTACAATTTTACAAGAAATTTTTTAAAATTTGCGATTTACTATTATTGAGCCGTTGGCTTCGCTCCGATAAAATTAAAGAACAGTAACAAAGCAAGGCGAATATCTCTTGTGCAGAAAGGAGAAAAGAAAAGGGATTAACTAGCCAAAGAAGGGGAGAATTGAGACTTTTTCTGAGATAATTGGCAGCGGCTGTTAGTCTCTAGAAATCTCAAAACCTGATTAAGGATAAGATCTTACTCAAGAGGGTGAGCAGCAAAACTTCTACCATAAAAAATGAAAACCATGGGGCGTAACTCTAGGTTTCTTTACTGATTGGGGAGAAATATGAGAGTCTTATTAACCATTTGAATCAAGAAAAGAGCAATTGAGCTTTTTATTAACAAGCTTCGCCAAGTAATTGTGATTGCAGTCGTCTCTCACTTGAGTTATTGACTCGCTCCCATCAAAAAGTAATCGCCAACGCTAACAGCTGATCAAGCTAACCAGACTCAGGACAAAATGAGAACTGATGATTAATTTGGTAAGAGTCAAGCAGCAATTTAAAAAAATTATCCCCATGGGAAAAGCTGACCACCTTTATTTCAGCCAATTTTTCTTACCCAAGGTGATTTGTTAACTGACGCCATGAGAAAGCGAGACGCTAGAGCGGTGATTTTATCATCAATGGCGAAGTTTGATGATTAGACTAAAAAATGGCTACCTAAATCCGGAGAGGAAACTTGATTATAGTAAAAATAAATTGAACCCAAGTGCATCGTGATTGTCAACTTGTAACAGCCAAAATACCCGATTCCCTTTAAACTGATCAGAAAGCTATTTACTTATAACAACAGATGAACGAAAAAACATCTAACTCAAAATTAACTCAGAACAATGAATCCCTTCTTCCTGAAATTGAAGAACCTGCTTTTGGCTGGACGCCTTATGCGGAACGGATGAATGGGCGATTTGCCATGTTAGGATTTGTTGCCCTTCTCTTAATTGAATTTATTACAAACCAAAGCTTTTTGACTTGGTTAGGTTTAAGATAAACTTATTCTACCCAGTACGTTTTGCGCTAGCTATGACTTGTCAGCAACTGATTGATCGGATTGCCACGTTGAGTCAAAACTTTGGTAATTCTCCTGCTTTGGAAGCCTTGCATCAGCAAACAGAAAAAGGCGTTCTCCCCACGGTAAAGCAACTGCAAGCTTCACTTCAGGAAGATTTACAACAACGTCAACGGTTATCTGCTCAAATTCAAACCCTCACTCGCCAACTTAGTTTCTATCTCCAATGGGAAGACCAACCAACAGTTTCTCTCCCTTCCTTCGATGAAACTCAAGACACATTAGAAGTGGTTGCCGAAGCCCCTCTGCCAGAGCCAAAGAGCACTCAAGGGAAACTCAACTCAAGGGTTAGTCATCAGCAAGGAACAGAAGTGGATTACCAACGCTATCAGAACTTATTTCAGTTGGCTCCCGATGGCTATTTAACCACTGATGCTCAGGGACAAGTCCTAGAAGCTAATTTGACAGCTGGTGACCTACTGGGAGTGGACAGACAAGAACTGGTTGGACAATCTCTGCTCACGTTTCTGACGGGCGCTGACGAGAAAGAGCAGCTGCTACAAGCCATGCAGACAATTGCTGAGCAAGAAAAGAGTGTGGAAAAGTGCGAAGCCAGGATCTCTCCTCAACAAGGAAGCCCTTTTTTTGCCGCTTTGCGCTTGAGCTTGATCCAAGGAAGTGCTGGGGAAGCCCTGCAGTTTGGCTGCTTGTTACAAGATATTAGTGAACAGCAGCAAATTTATCAGGCGCTCACTGCCGGTGAAAAGAAATGGCGTGCTTTATTTGATCAAAGTTTTCAAATTATTGCCCTGTTAGATGAAACAGGAAAAGTAATTGATTTGAATCAAACAGCTTTGGAATTAGTGCAGAGTCATCTTCCCCAGATTAGGCATCATCATTTTTCAGAAATTCCTTGGTGGCGATCAGAAGCTGATCGCGCGCAAATCAAACAGTCGATTAAGCTAGCCCAAATTGGTGGGATGGTGCGCTATGAAGCACAATTACTCTCAGACAGTGGGGAGCTAGTTCCCATCGATTTATCTTTAAAACCGGTCCGGGATGAAGCCGGTCAAGTCGTCCTTTTAATTGCAGAAGGTCGCGATTTGCGCGATCGCGTTCAGAAAGAAGCGGAACGATATCGAGAAAAAGAAATTTCGGACTCGATTCTTAAAAGTTTGCCCGGTGTCTTCTACATGATTGAAAAAAATGGTCCTTGTGTCCGCTGGAATCAGGAACTGGAAAAGATTACCGGCTATAACACCGAGGAAATTAGTGCAATTGATCCCCTCCAATTCTTTATCGAATCGGATCGCGCTCATGTAGAAGATAAAATCCAAGAAGCCTTGAGCCACGGTAAATCAACTACAGAAGCAACATTTCTCAACCAACAAGGCACAATTGCCACATGTTATTTAAGTCATGTCTGTGTCAATCTGGAGGAAGAGCAAGGATATGTGGTGGGCGTTGGGATTAATATCACAGAGACCAACCCCATGAAAAATGAACATCAAAAACTCGCGGCGCTGGTCGAGAATAGTAAAGATTTCATTAGCCTCACGAGTTTAGAGGGAGAAGTGGAATTCCTCAACCCGGGCGGTCAACGGTTATTGGGAGTTGATGGCGTCGAAAGGCTTTCTCTATCGCTAAAAGACTGTTTTTTAACCAATAGTGAGGAGCAATTTGATCAAAAAATTTTTCCCAGTATTTTCAAAACCGGTCAGTGGTCGGGAGAACTTGCGGTTCGGAATCACCAAACTGGAGCAGTTCTACCCGTTTTAGCCAATATTTTTGTTGTTCGAGACCTTACCACCTCAACGCCGATTAATTTAGGGGTGATCACTCGCAATATTAGTCATCGTAAGCAAACTGAAATCGCCCTTAAAACTAGCGAACAACGTTTTCGCAGTATTTTTGAACAAGCTGCCGTTGGGATTGCCTTATTGGATCTTGCCGGTCGCTTTCAACGGGTTAATCAGCGAGGTTGTGAGATTTTAGGCTACTCTCAAAAGGAATTAGTCACTCGTACCTATCATGATTTAATTGCTATAGAACAAATTGCAACAGATGATAGTCAGATTCGGGAGTTATTACGAGGAGAAAGAGATTGCTTTTGTCAAGCACAACATTACCACCGTAAGGATAATAGTTGGGTCTGGGTTAGCTTAACGATGTCTTTGCTGCGGGATTTAGAAGGAAAACCGCAATCACTCGTGGCGATTTTAGAAGATATCAGCGATCACAAAGAAACTGAAGCGGCATGGCAACAGAGTGAGCAAGCCTACCGCTCTCTAGTCGATGGGATCCGAGAAGTAATCTTTCGGGTAAATACTAATGGTCTCTGGTGCTTTTTAAATCCAGCTTGGACAGAAATTACCGGCTACCGAATTTCTGAAACGATTGGACAGCCTTTTCTCAACTACATCTATTTTGAAGATTTGGCTTACCATCAAAAGCAATTTCAAAAATTGCTCAACAATCCGGATTATCATTGTCGTTATGAAATCCGCTATCAAACGCAAGCCGGCGGTTTTTGTTGGATGGAGGTAACCGCTCGCGTAACTAGGAATGAAAATGGCATCATTACCGGTATTACAGGAACGCTCAATGAAGTTACAGAACGTCGCCAAGCTGAAGATCAACTGCGAGCTGTGATTAATACTGTCCCCGGATTAGTTTCTTGGGTGAGTCGAGATGGATATTATTTGGGTGTCAATGAGCAATTGGCCAATACCCTCAATTTAGAACCAGAAGACTTTCTTGGGAAAGAAATTGGCTTTTTGAATACCAATTCTTCTTTTGTCCGCTTTATGTACGAATTTCTGGCGAGTGAAGAGATTGAAACCAGCCAAGTTTTAGAAAATACGATCAAAAATGGGGAAACTCGCAGCTTCTTGGTGGCAGCGCAAAAATATCGCCAAGCCAGTGCAGCGGTTTTGATTGGGATTGATATTACTGAACGTAAGCAAGCTGAGTTGGCATTGCAAGAAAGCGAAAATCAGTTCCGTCAACTGGCAGAAAATATTGAGCAAGTGTTTTGGATGGTTGATTTAGCCCGGCAGAGTTTTATTTATATCTCTCCGGCTTATGAATCGACTTGGGGACGAAGTTTGCAGAGTGCTTATGACTCTCCTACGGACTGGTTACAATCTGTCCACCCTGAAGATTACCAGCATGTGCTCGATTCCTCTCGCAAACAGATTCGCGGTGAGTACAATGAGGAGTACCGAATTATTCGTCCGAATGGAGAGATGCGGTGGATTCATGACCGCGCCTTTCCGGTACGGAACGATCAAGGAAAAGTTTATCGGATTGCCGGAATTGCTGAAGATATTACAGAACGGAAACAAGCGAAAGAAGCACTACAAAAACGCGAACGCTATTTAAAAGCGTTAGTCGGTGTGCAACGTCGTCTTCTCGCTTCAACCGTTGATCAAGCCTTATATCAGGAAGTATTGGGTATTTTAGGCGAAGCCTGTGCAGCGAATCGCATTTATGTCTATGAAAACTTTGTGGATGAACAAGGGCGGTTGCGGGGACGGAAATGTGCGCAATGGTATTCTGATCGTATTTATTATCCCAAGTTTGATGAGCAACTCTACTTCTGCTACGAAAACTTAGGCTCTGAATGTTATCAGAAGTTACAACAAGGAGAATTTTTACAAAAAACGGTTACGGATTTACCACCGGCTACACAAGCCTTTTTCCGGGAGCAAAATATTATTTCGTTTCTCATGTTGCCACTAATGGTCAATGGTGAATTTTTTGGCGTTATTGGCTTTGATAATTATGAAATTGCACGAAATTGGGGACGTTTAGAAGTTGGCTTATTAAGTTCGGCAGCAGCAGCGATCGCGCTGGCTAAAGAAAAACAACTCACTCAAGAAACGCTCCAGCAACAACTCACTGCCATTGAAACCACCACCGACGGCATTATGATTATTCAGGCTGGGGGGAAACTCCACTATGTGAATCCGGCTTACTGCAAAATGCTTGGGTATGACGCTCCTGAAACCCTCGTCAACACTCAATGGCGCGATCATCATCCCTTAGAAGAATTATCCCGAATCAACGAAGAAATTTTTCCTCAACTGCAACGTCACGGTTGTTGGAGTGGAGAAATCTACGCCCAGCGTCGAGATGGAAGCACCTTTATCCAAGAACTATCGATGAATTTAATCCGCAATGGCGAGATTGTTGGGGTTTGTCGAGATATCAGCGAACGAAAAGAAGGAGAAGAACAACTGCAAGCCTCTCTCGAGGAAAAAGACCTCTTGTTAAAAGAAGTCCATCACCGAGTCAAAAATAATCTCCAAGTCATTTCCAGTATTTTTTCTTTACAATCCCAAACAATAGAAGATGAACAAGCCCTTGCCATCTTGGAAGAAAGCCAAAACCGGATTAGTTCCATGGCCCTCATCCACGAAAAACTCTATCAAGCAACAAACTTAGCCAATATTGACTTTGCAGAATACATTCGCGATCTCATCTATCATCTCCTTGCGTCTTACAACATTAATCCCGATTGGGTACAAACGGAAATGAACATCCAATCCATCCAACTGAACCTTGATAGTGCTATTCCTTGTGGACTCCTAATTAACGAGCTCGTTTCTAACTCACTCAAGCATGGCTTTACTAATCAACATCAAGGTAAAATTTACATTTTCTTAGGCGTTATTGATGAAGCTCAAGAAATGATTAGCTTAAAAGTTGAAGATGATGGTGTGGGCTTACCAGAAGGATTTAATCCTGAAAAAAATAGCTCTCTGGGGGTTTCTTTAATTACTTCTCTCACTCAACAGTTACGTGGTACTCTAAAGTTTCAGAATAACCCTGGGGCAAGTTTTGAAATTACTTTTCCCAAACCCATTGAACGGAAACGATTTTAAACTATGTCAGCCAATAAAATTTTAATTGTCGAAGATGAAGCCGTAGTCTCCCTTGATGTTTCTAGGCGTCTAGAAAAAATGGGCTACGAAGTGATGGGTCGTATTGCTTCTGGCGAAGAAGCGCTTGAGTTAATTGAAAAAGAACGTCCTGATTTGGTTTTAATGGATATTAACTTGCAAGGAGAAATGGATGGCATTGAAACGGCAACTAAACTTTATAAAGAATATAATTTACCTGTTATTTATCTAACGGCTTATGCTGGAGAAAGTACCCTCGAGCGAGCGAAAGAAAGTAAACCTTATGGCTATATTCTCAAACCCTTTAAAGAAAGAGAACTGCACGCCGCGATCGAGATTGCCATTTCTCGCCATAAAACCGAATAATTAATTTGAAGTTTAGTGCATCGTTATTGATGGCTACACAAGTAAAGAATACATCACTTAGAGCGTAGCCCGGGCAAAGTATAACAAAGATGGAATTGAAAACAACGCTCCAAAGCCAAACTGTTCAGAATCGAATTCGAGAAGTCGGAATTAACCCCAACCACTGGTATCCGGTAAGATGGGCAGAGCAATTAAAGGTCGGTACGGTACACCAGGTTACAATCTGGTATCAAAATATTGCTATTTACCGAGATCACGAAGGCAACGTTCATGCCCTTGCTGATGCTTGTCCTCACAAAGGCGTTGCCCTTCATAAAGGAGAAGTGAAAGAGAATCGTCTAGTTTGTCCCTATCACGGCTGGGAATTTAATAGTCAGGGCGAATGCGTAAAAATTCCTTATTTCTCCGACGAACAAAAATTACCTCGAGCTTGCGCTCGCAGTTACCCGATTCAAGAAAAATATGACTTGATTTGGGTTTTCCCAGGTGACCCTAAGTTGGCCAATGAGCAGCCGATTTTACAGATTCCCGAATTTGAAAATCGGCAATGGTTACGAGTCCCTGTAACAGCTCACTTTAATGCTCATTTTTCCATGTGTAACGAAAACACAATAGATGTTTTCCATGGGTATCTTCATCAAAACTTGCAAGGCTGGTTTAACCCAGAACTGATCAATCTCAAAGAGACAGAACACAGTGTTTGCGCTCAATATAATGTTTCCTATCAGGGAGTAATGGCGAAGTTTTTAGGACTCACCGATCGCGCTGATGAAGTCACTACTCTTCCCATTACAATTGAATATCGCTATCCTCACTACGCCACCAATTTAGAAGGTATTTCCTCACTCTACTTAATGCGTTTACCGGTGAGTAAAACAGAAAGCCGCTCCTTTGCCTATTTCTTCTTTAATCTGGGACTCCCGCAATGGCTTTTAAACCTAATCCGTCCGCTTTTAGTTTGGGGCTTACAAAGATTCGTATTGCATCGCTTTCTCGCTCAAGACATTGAAATGGTTGAAAGTGAACAAGAAACTTATCTTAAAAATCCCCAGCGTCAATGTGTGGAAGTGAACCCAGCTATCTTTGCGATCCAGCGACTGATTCTCAAGCAATCTGATCAAAGCAATGGTCAACAGTCTTCTCAATAAGTCGCCATTAACATTGCAGACGAATCGCTTTTTGGGGAGTAGGGTATCATCGGAGGATTGGCAACAAGGGATGAGCAAAGAGCGAGTGGATCACGATTGACTCGAAATTTCCGATGATGCTTAAATTGGAGCAAAAGGAATAGCTAGCTCAAAGCGCTCAAAAACCAATTTTATGCTCACTTCCACCCAAGAACTTTTAGAGGCAGCCCAAAAACATTCCTACGCGATTGGCGCTTTCAATTTGTATAATCTTGAAGGAGCAAAAGCGGTGGTTAATGCTGCCGAAGCAGAAAATAGCCCAGCGATGCTCCAAATTCTGCCTCATGTCCTAGATTACGGCGGTTCTCCCTTAATGGCGCTGTTTTTAGAAGCAGCCGACTCAGCTAAAGTCCCGATGTCAGTTCACTTAGATCATTGCAGCGATCGCGCTGTGATCGGAACGGCTTTAGAAGCCGGCCTGCAATCGGTTTTAGCTGATGGTTCCTCTCTCCCTTTTCAAGAAAACCTTGCTTTCACCCGCTCCATGACGGAGTTAGCCCACGCTAAAGGGGCAACGGTGGAAGCAGAAGTCGGTCGAATTAGCGGCACAGAAGACGGAATGACGGTTGCCCAAAAAGAAGCTAAAATGACCGACCCCCAGGAAGCAAAGGCATTTGTGGCTGAATCGGGAGTCGATTTTCTCGCGGTTACCATCGGTAATGTTCACGGTCAGTATCACGGCGAACCCCAATTAGATTTTGATCGCCTCGCTAAGATTCGTCAGCAACTCCAGATTCCCTTAGTGTTGCACGGTGCTTCTGGTTTACCGGTGGCAATGATTCAACAGTCTATTGAATTAGGAGTCTGCAAGTTTAATGTCAATAGCGAAGTGCGAAAAACCTATCTCCAGTTTTGGCAGGAGTACGGGCAAACGGAAGCTAAAAGCGATCTCTTAGATTGCCAAAAAGCCGTGACGGCAGCGATGCAAGCGGTGATTGCCGAAAAGATGAGGTTGTTTGGTAGTGCGGGTAAAGCTTAAAGTGATGCGCTCTACCAAATTGACGAGGAGACGTGAACTGACCAACCTTTGATTATTGTATTGTTCCCTTGCTCAGCTAAAAGAATGATTTCTGCTCTGAGAGTAATGCCTTGTATGATTGGAAAGGGAACAAAGTGACGTAACAAACAGTGCAAACGTTGCCGCTCCCACGGCAGGAGTAATTATTACTGACGAAAAGGTACGGTTTTACGTAAATAAGTTTGAGTTAATTTGTCCAATTTAGCTAAGGGAAAATTATAGGATCAGAGTTAATCACGTTCAACACTCCCCTCCTCATTTGAATGTTCAACTGACAGTCATCCTTTGTAGCAACTTTACATGACATGAGAAATTACTCCTAATTCATATGTAAGATGGCCTCTAAAGCAGACAAACTTGAGCAAACACTTCGTGATCTCCGAACTTTTTTGGAAAAAACTGGATTGAGTGAGCCATTAGATAGTGTGGTTCGAGAACTAACTGAGATCGAACACTATCTTGCTAAGAGAAAGGTGACAATGCAAATTGTTAGCCAAGATCTAAGCTTAGCTGAAGTTTTATATAACGTCGTCAGTACCGATCAAACTCTGACTAGTGCTTGTCAAATTAATTATAGTCATCTACCGGATGTTCCACAGCGGATTGAACCTGAATACAAAGGATATTTAAGTTTACGTCAATTTTTATCGGAAGAGGGAACTGAAAGTTGGCAACGATATGAGTTACTTGCAACTCAAGAATATCAAATTGGTAGAGATGAAAACTGCGCGATCGCGCTGCCAGCCAGCCATTATCGAGGTATTTCTCAACACCACGCCACCATCCGCTTTGTTGGCGAAAAAGAGGGGGAGGGGATTTGGGAATTATGTGACTTTAATAGTCGCAATGGCACATTTATTAATGGTCAACCAATTAAAGGATCTCAACAAATTGTTTCCGGAGATAAAATTCACCTAGGCTTCCCAGAATCAAAACCTCAAATTGCAGAATTTTCCTTTGATAGTTATTTTGAAGTTCCTGACTACAGTGCCTCTCCCCTCTATTGGGAATGTATAAACTGTGATTTTTTAGTAATGGTGGTTAATTCTTGTCAACCGCTGACTTCAGAAGAAGAAAATTTTCTGCAAAAACTAGATAGCACTCTCATTCATAAACCGCTAATTGTTGCTGATATTCCTTCACCGAATGATTCTGAAGAAGAAAAATTATCCTCCGAGCACTCGAGCCGCTTACAAAATTGGCTTGACCAACAAACCTTACAAAAAGAATTTGAACTGATTACAGTTTGTCTTCAACTCTTCTATGAGCAAGACACAAATCAGTCAGAGAATAACCCCGATTTTGACCAGTTACCGAAATCCTTAAAAAAAGCACAAGCTAATTTTTTTAAGTCTTTAGAAAATTTCGTCAAACGCCAGCCTGAAAATATCTTAGCTCAGCGCTTATCTAAATTGACACTTCCTTTATTAGAACCAATTGATCAAGCCCTTTCCAAGCAAGAAGAAAAATTGGATACAAAATTAGAGCAAGTTCAATCTAAGTTAGAAGGAATTGCCACTGTTAACTTGAAAGAAATGGGAAAAAAAGTGATCACGGAAGTAAATGAAGATAAAGATCGTTTCTTTAAACAAGTGAAGATAGATTTTACGCGCTCTAAAGAGCAGTTACTATTTCTTCCCCATAAAGATAGTGTTAGTTACCAGCTTCATACAATCGTTCAAGAGCTAGATTCAATTATTTTGAAGAAAGAAGGGATGTGTTACATCCAACTTAGTACACCAGAATCAGCAGAAAGCCGAGAAATTAACCAGAAACTGCTGAAATTTATTTGTCAGGAACTGAGGCGTTGGGCTTATGCCGAATGGGAAAAAATCCTTAATACCTACGGCAATGGCGGATTAAAAGGGTTATATGATCGGTCTCATCAAAACCTCAATATTTTTCCGAATCTCTTACCTGAATCTCCTTTCCCATCTACCCCAGAAATTGATATCGAAAATATTTTAATGGGGTCATTTATGGAACATGAATGTGATAGTCATTATAAGCAAGTTTCTTTTGCTGGTTACCTGATGAAACAACTGAGAAGTAATTTGATGCAAATTATGATGATGGTGACAATGGGATCAGCATTCATTGGCTTGGGTTTAGGCAGACAAGAAATTTCTGATTTTGTTGGAAAACACTTTACTGCTTTCCCACCTCTGTTTGGTGTAGTGATTGCTCTGATTTACTGGTTTTTCTCGGATCAGTATAATCAAGAACAAAAACTAAAAATACAAGAAACTACTGAAAAATTAAAAAATAAGTTACTGAGTTACTATCAATCCTTGCTGAAAAGTCTGTTAGATAAAATTTTTCAAGAACTCACCCTAAAGCTTGAAGAAGAAGAGCGCTCTTTCCGAGATGCTTTAAAGCTAGTTAACGAAACTTATGAACAAAAAATTTTAGAAAAAGAAAAAGAGCAAAATCAATATAAAGCTCAAATGGAAGAATTAAAGACTCAGCAAAACGAGTTGAAAAAGCAAAAGGAACACTATCTTAAGCTTAGCAAGGCTCTTCACATCTAGCTCAACATGATTGAACTTGACATGAGATGTATTGTTTAGTTTCTCATTAAGCGATAGAAGCTGGAAGCCGCTGATACTCTAAAAATCCTTCAAATGCTATTACTCCGTGCGGGTAATAGCGGGACTTAAACAATTGTGAGGCAAAAACAACCTCAAACCTTTACATAGTAGTTGTTTAACTTCGATTGAGCAGTTTTCTCGATATAGCTGGGTTTCAGCGATTTTTAGTTTTTTGGCGTAAATTGATTGCTATGACTGCGTCTAATGCTGTTTTCTTGTTGTTTTTTGTCTAAGTCCTAACAACAGCCTGTTATTTTGCACATAGATTAATATATTTCTCAGTTACACCTAACCTATCTAAAAAAAGTACGGTTTTACGTAAATCTTTGTACGCAGATGAAGGATTGTGACTCAATGACACTTGTTATGATTGAAATCATATTATAAATGTTATTAATAACGATACCTAATTTCTTTCTAAAATCAATAGGTAAGTATAAAAACTTATTACTCCAATATTTTTACTCAATTTTTGAGATAAGTGCATACTCTTTCTCTAAGGAGACCAATAAGTAAATAACAGCATTCAAAGGAAAAATATGACTGAAAGTATCGAAGTTTTAATCGATCAATGTGACCAACAATCGCAAGCTCTACTTTTAGATGGGACTAATGCACTGGATGAAGTTGATCAGATTGTGGAGTTTACCAATAATCTTGTGCAAACCCTAAGCACAGCTGGTCAAGAAGCGCATCAAAATTGGGAAGCAATTCTCAGTGAGCTGGAAATTGCCGAGGAACAATTTGAAACTGAGTTAGAGCAATCGAATACCGGTCTTGACGACTTTCGGCAAAGAATTGAAGATATTAGCAATAAAGTTGAGGAAGAACTGAATAATTTTAAGGCGAGTCTAGAGAATTTTCGCAATCGTAAAGAGGAAATTCAAGGAGAGTTAGATGAACAAGCCCAAACAACTCGCTCAGACTTTGATCAGTATTCTCAACATCTTCAAGAAACTGAAGAAGAGATCGATAATCATCGCGAAACTGCTAACAGCAATCTTGATAACTTTAAGGGTTCTATTGACGCGACTTCTGAAAGCTTTTCAGAGAAAAAAGGTAATCTTCTAGAGCAATTTATAGCGCTCGAAGAAGAGTTGAAAGAAAAAATGCAGAGTTTATCTGATGACGTATCAACGGTCAAGGATGAAAGTAAAAATCAGGAACAAACCTTAGAGAGTAATCTTGATTCTTCGACCAACGAACTCATATCAGCTTTGGCAACTAAATTTGCCGAAGAAGTGATTAGTGAGCTGACTGGCTCTTCTGAAGGTCTCAAACAAGCTCTAGATGCGGTCGATAGCGCTGGGGGAGAAGCCTCGGAATTAATCGATGGAGAAATTGGTGAGATTGTTGATAGCGTTTCCGAAGTCACTGACTTAATTGAAGAAGTAAAACCCATTTTAGAAGCAATTGACCAAATTCTCTAATTTTCCAGTTCATTTAATCATATAGGAGCAAAGAATCATGGCAGGTATTGAAGAATTAGGAATTAATGTCGAACAAGCAACTGAGAAGTTAACCAGTCTTCAAAGCAACTTAAATGTTGCAGCAGAAACTATGGGAGAGCTTCAACAACAACTAGCAAGCACTGGCGAACAACTGCAACAAGCTCAACAAGCAGTGGAAACAGAATTAGAAGAAACTGCCCAACTTTTAGAAAACACTAGAACCGAGTTTGAAGGCTCTCGTACTGAAACGATTAATGCTTTACAGGCGTTGCAAGATGCTTTAGAAGAATTGCAAGGGAAGCTAGATGAAGCAGACCAATCCATTGAAGATTCTGAAAGTAGTTTTGAGTCAGAAGCTGATGCACGAAAATCTGATTTAGATAGCACTTATGAGGAGTTAACTCAGACATTTAGTGAACTTGCTGAAGCAATTTCTATCCTAGAAGATAACTTGTCAGGCACGCGAGAAGAAGCTGAAAATACCTTTTCAACTTATGAAGAAAATCTGGGTAACCACCAGCAAGCAATGGAAACAGCTCAATCAGATTCAGAAAGTGATTTTGATGAGACTTCCAGTGAAATTGGAGAAAGCCTAAAAGCAACCCTAGAGTCCTTACTTTCTGATTTTAGTTCTGATTTAACCGATAACAAATTAAGTGAAATTACTGCCACGTTTGAAGAAACCATCACAAAGTTTGAAGACAGTATTAACTCCTTTAATGAGGATACTTCAGATTTGGGAGATCAGCTGAAAGATCGGTTAAATGAGATTTTAGAAAATAGCCAAGACTACGCAGAGAATAAAGCCACTGAAGAAATCAAACAAAGTTTCCAAGATGCAATAGACGAGGTTGTTAAAAGTATGGCAACCGAAGTAGCAGAAAATATTGCCTTAATGACAACTGGAACTAGCGTTACTGGTGCAATTTCACCAATTCTTCCCCAATTAGCAGCAGCAAAAGCGCTCATTAGTGCAATGAATGAAGTCTTAGACTTTGTTGGTCTTTAACCCTTAAACTCACTCAAAATCAAACAATAGCAATCACATTAATATTAGGAGAACCCAAATGGCTGATTTAGCAGATGCTCTCGATAGATTGTCTCTGATGGTAACTGAATTTCCTACCCGTCTCAACACAATTATTACTGAAGCAGAAGCAGTAGAACAACAAACACAAGCGTTAATGGAGAACGCGAAGGGAAAACAGGAACAAGTTACCCAAATCTTAGAACAGGTGCAAACTGCACTCAATGAAATGAGAGAAGAAACCTCAACTCGTCAATCAGATTTAGAATCAGGCATTTCTGAATTTGAAAATAGTGCATCTAACCTAACGACATTTCTTGAAGAAGCTCAACAAAAATTAGGCAGTGAAGTAGAAAAGACTCAATCTCAGTTTGGTCAACTACAAACAAAAATTCAAGAAGGTCGCGCTCAAACCGATTCTACTGAAAGTGAAACTCGTAACACTTTCGATGAGGCTCGGACTTCTCTAGAAACTAATCAAGAAAAACTCAGTACGGCAATGGAAGCAACCATTGAAAAAATTGATGTTCTTCGTGAAAAGCTGGAATTAGCAAAAACCACAATGGGAGAAGAAGTGGAAAACTTCAGTAATGAAGTAAATACCAATCAACAAGAGGTAACCAGCAAAATTGAGACACTAGCATCTGAATTCCGCAACATTTCAGAAATGTTTAGTAATAATTTAGATGCTATTTTAGGCTCGATGTATGGAGGAGTTAACGGCATGATCGATGAAGCTCAATCTAAAATCGAACAAGAGTTACAAGAACTCATTGATGATGGACTGAAACAAATAACGGATTCCATTGAACAAATGAGTGCAAAAATTATAGAATCGGAATCCGAATCATCAGGAACACGACAGCTGGTTGAGCCTTTAATTGATGAATTATGGGAGTATGTTGATCCCATTCAAGAAGGAATTGAAGCTGTAGAAAGAGAAGCAAACAAACTGGGGGTAGCTTAATTTTTAGCTATTCCTAATAACCAGTCTTTAAGTTTTAAGAACGCTTACTATAATCATTAAGATTAGGAGGAAAAAAATGGCCGTTGATTTTGAAGCTACCGCCCTAGAAACCGCCGATAAACTGGAAGCATTGATGGATCGCGCAGCTGAAACCGAAACAAATTTAATTGCAGCTAGAGAAGAATTAGGGCAAGTTGCCGAACAATTCGATTTTTATTGGGATGATTTGGAAACGAAAGCACAAGCCCTTTTAGACCGTCTGAATGCTGCAAAAGAACAAGTGCAATCAGAAGGAGAAGTCTTAAGAACTGGGATCGTAACCCTGAAAGATACAACCGAACAATTGCAATCAGAAGCAGAGCAAGAATTAGAAAATACCACCTCTGAATTAGCATCTCTTGGGGAAGATTCGGAAACAAAAGGAAGTGATTTAGATGAACTTTTCAATTCTATTGAAGAGAGTTTGGAATCTCTGCGAAGTAAAGTTGAAGAGGTTAGCCAAGAGTTAGAAGAAGATGCGACCGATATAGAAAATCGCTTAAATGAGGATATTGCTCAAGAAATTCAAACTCATGAAGAAGAAATTGAAGAAAATTCCAATCGTGTCCAAAGCACCATTTCTGAAGAAGCAATTTCTGAACTGACAGAAAAGATCGCTGAACTTAATAGCGAAATTGATGGTCTCATTGAAGCTTCTCAATCAAAAGCAGAAGAAAAGGGAAATGAGACTCGCGAAAAGTCCGAAGAAGTTGTCGCTGAAACACAAAAACAAGAAGAGGATCAATTTGAGGAGTTAATCAGTCAAGCACAAGAATTGCGGAATACCCTAAACAGTATTGGAGAGACAGTTATTGATTTGGGGAATACTGTTGATACTAGCAAAGACACATTAGTGACTGGTATGAATACCACAAATGTTGGTCTGGAAGCTGCAATTGGCGTGTTTGCTGAAGCAAAAGAATTATTGGGAAGATTTACTTAGGTAAAATTATTCCTTGGCATTATTAACAGCTGTTCTATCTTAACTTATTGTCAAGCTAGAACAGCCTCCTTTTTTAAGAGCTTTGCTAAGAAAAAATATATTAAGTTCTAAATTATTTTACAGTATGAATAACTATGAAGCAATTCTTAAAAATTTTTCTAGTGTTATTTATTTAAGAACAAACTCAACCACAAACCACATTATTCCAATTTACCAATCTCATCCCGTTCTAAAAGCACTAATCGAAGAAGTTTATTGTTTAATCGCAAACTATTCTGATGTGGATTGGGCAAATCATTTTTTACAAATATTGAGATCATTTAAACAAAATATTTATTTCTTAAAAAAAGAAAAAGCAAGTCTTTACTGGACTTATTCAATTTTAGGTAGCAGCTATTATCAGCAGTTCCTCTTCTGTTATTTGCAAACACCAAGTTGGCAAGCTGCTAAAAAAGTTAATTTCCAACTGCGACAATCTTTTAATGTTAACTTGCAGTATCCCCTTGAAGAGTGTTTTGTTTTAGCTTTAGAACAAGCTCTCAATCCAACTAGACTCCTGAAACGTTTTGATGTTAAGACGGGGGTTTCTGCTCAATCTTATGCTTTTACGGTTCTAAGTCGGTTGATTAAGCATCAGATTGCCAAGGAATTAAAGTCGAAATCAATCAAATTATCAGGATATGGCTTTCTTCAATCAGTGAGTCCTACCCAACTAGAAAAAGGCTTAGTCAGATGGGGAATTACAGGCAATGAATTAATTCGGTATCGCTTAATTTGGCAATCGTTTAAAGATCTGCTAAATGAAATTAGTGTTAATAATACTCAACATCGCCGTCAAAGCTCTTCTGTGCGATCGCTGAACAACGAGCAAATTTTAAGACTCAAAAGTCTTTATCAAGACTATGCGAGAGCTTTTAAGTTGGAAGCAAAGCCCTTAAATCGCCAAGATATTGAAGAAGTTTTAGACACTTGTTTGAAAGCAACACAGGAGGGGGAACGGAAAAATAAAATTTCCTTAGATGCACTTCAAGTTTCTCCTTCAGTTAGCGAGGAGACTTCACCGTTAGTGGCTAATCCTTGGGAAATTGCTTTTCAAAAAGAAGAACAAGAAAAATTAACTGAATATCGATCGCTGATTTTAGAAGCGCTCAGCGCGATCGAGCCGATTGGTTCGCTTTCTTTATTACTGTGGCTAGGTTTGGAAATTAATCAAAGAGATTTTCTTACTTCTTTTGGCTTGCAAAAACAATACCAAGTGGCTCGTCAGTTTCAACGCTATCAAAAGGAAATCTTAACCTTTGTTTGTAAGACTTATCTCAAGAAACCGTCAAATCAGAAAAATATGAAATCCTTAATAGCGGAGTTTTGCTCTAAAGAAAGACTCGCTTATTTAAAGAGTTATTTAGAGTGTTACAGTAAATTCTTTTTTGTTCAAATTTTAGAAGAGGTTATTTTTAACCATTTTAACTCAGATGAAAAAAGTCAAATCTTGGAAGAACTACAATTGTCTTGTTCAGAAACAAATCAATTATCTCAATTAAAGGAATTATTTGAAATAGAAATCGAGAAACGATTAGGAATTAGATTAATAACTTATAATTCATCCTCGGAAAGAATACGAATGTTTATTGAAGAGTGGATCCTTCAAAATCAGGCAACTATAGTAGCAAACTTATGAGGTAAAATTAATGTCTTTAATATTAGATGATATTGCTTTACTGTATCCCGATCAACTTGTATTAGAATTTAGTCCTGATCAGCGCGATCGCGCTTGGGAAAAAACAGCGGACTTTAAGTATCAAGATGCAACGAGTCGCTGGCGAGCATTTCTTAATGCGTTGTCTTCTGATACGATGACTGATTATTTTAAAAGTGATTCCAACTTCCGTAATTCCAGATTAGATACTTATCCCCATTCCAAAGAATTTCCCCATCTTTGGAAGCTGATTAATGGCGTAGCAATTACCCTGAATCAAACACGATTAATTATTATCCCAAGCGAAGAAATAGAGGCTGAAGAATTACGCGTTCATCAAGAATGGGTTGATCTTTCTGAATGGATTGGGAATTATTATTTAGCAGCCCATGTTGATCTAGAAAACTGTTTCCTACGAATATCAGGGTTTGCTACTCATGAACAACTATCGAACCAGGGACATTATGATCCCTTCGATAAAACCTATTCTCTTGAAATTACTGCTTTAACTGAAGATTTATCTGCAATTTGGGTAAGCCAGGAACTATTTGCTGAAACACGACCCCAAGTGGATTCATTACCAGAACTATCTTCAAGAGACGCAGCAAATTTAATCCAACTCCTTGAGTATGAAAGACCGAATATATTAAGATTAGCTATACCATTTTACCAATGGGGAGCTCTTTTTACGAATCAAAAGTGGCGTTATTTAATATATAATTATCCAGAAGAAAAACAGCAATTGGACAATCTATTAGCAGCCGCAACTCAGCAAAAAGACATAATTGATGTTAAGCAGTGGTTTCGGAATATTTTTGAAGCAGGTTGGTACTCTCTTGAAGAATTAATTAAACCTCAATCAATGAATTTAGCCTATAATTTTAGAAGCAATGAGTCTCCACAAAAAGAGGGTGCTCAAGGGGTCAAACTTTTAGAATTAGGTCCAGATTGTAAAAATGAAGTGGCACTAATTGTTAAGATTCATCCTAAACGTGAAGGAAAAATTGCTGTCCAGATTCAACTACAATCAATGGATGAAGAAAATTACTTACCCTCAAGTCTTAAACTGTCTTTATTATCCCAATCCAATAAAATTATTCAAGAAGTGCAAGCAAGAGATCAGGATAATTTAATTCAACTCAAACAATTTACTTGCAAAGAAAGGATTTTCGTTGGAGTTCAAGTAACTCTTGGAGATTTAACTTTAGCCGAGTCATTTAAAGTTGGAATTCCTTAATTAGTAGAGAGATTCCTTATGACTAAATTAGTTGTCTTAAATTTGGGTACAGGTAATTTTAATCAGGGCTTTCCTTTTGTGAGCGTTACTTTCCAATCTAGTAACTACATGATGCAAGTAACAGGAAACTTACCAGCTGTACCAAAATTGCTCAATTACTATCAACACTGGCAGTCTGTTTACCAACTTCTGAATCAATCACGTTCTTTAGGAACTCGTGATTCTCCACCCAAGGATCGACAGAATCCTAATTTTGATCGCGATAGCAGTATTTTCATCAACGAAACTGATATTACTCATGTTTCAGAAATTGAACTATCGAATGCTGCTACACAATTAAAAAGTTGTCTCGATAGCTGGCTTAATACTGAAGGATTTCGACAAATAGAACGTAGTCTACGCCAAGAATTGAGTGTTCATGATGAAATTCGCTTTATTATCCAAACTTCAGATCAACAGTCTAGGCAAATTCCTTGGTCTATTTGGCAATTTTTCCAAGATTATCCTGGAGCAGAAGTTGCCCTTAGCGCACTGGATTTCAAGTCAGTTAGAAGAGTAATTAACCCCGCTAAACAAGTCAGAATCTTAGCAATTTTAGGGAATAGCTCAGGCATTAATATTGAAGCCGATCGCGCCCTACTAGAAAATTTAAAAGGAGCAAACGTCGTTTTTTTAGTTGAGCCTTCTCGGCAAAAACTAGATGAATACTTGTGGCACCAAGCCGGATGGGATATTCTCTTTTTTGCTGGACATAGTTGCAGTCAATTAGATGGCAAAACCGGAGAAATTTACATTAATCCGACAGAAAAACTTACGATTGCTCAGTTAAAAAATGCTCTCAATCGTGCTTTGAAAAGTGGATTGCAATTAGCGATTTTCAACTCTTGTCAAGGGCTAGGGTTGGCAAATCAATTAAGTGATTTAGACTTTCCACAAATGATTTTGATGCGCGAGCCAGTGCCTGACCGTGTTGCTCAGATTTTTCTCAAACACTTTTTATTTGCCTTTTCTGAAGGACAATCCCTTTATCTAGCATTCAGAGAAGCCCGAGAAAGACTCCAAGGCATTGAAGGAGAATTTCCGGGGGCAAGTTGGTTACCCCTAATTTTTCAAAATCCTGCTGAAATGCCTCCCACTTGGAACGAATTATCAAAAGGAGAAACAACAATTATGTCTAATGCAAGTTCTAATTTTGTTGCCACTTTAACATTACATCCCTCCTCTCCCTCCCCAGATTGCTCAAAAACTCAACAATATTTCCTCTCATCAGAAGAAGTAACTGTAATTGGGAGATCGCCAGATTGTCAAATTCCTCTCAATCCCACTGAACATGTCACTGTTTCCCGCCGTCACGCCGAAATTAAACATATTAAACAAGGACAAGAATCCGGTTGGCACATTCGAGATACGGGAACGACTAATGGAACGTTAGTGAACGATCAGCGCATTGAAGGGTGGCATTCTCTTAACTCTGGCGATCGCGTAACCCTAGGCTATAAAGGACCCGAACTCATTTTTGAGCATTCTGCCTTACCGACAACCGTTTTTATTCCCGTTTCTACCACCGAAGAATCAACTAGTGCTGAAGAATCGATATCGGAATTGGATTCTCAAGCCGTAGAAGAAAAGAAAGAAGCAGAAGCTGTAGAACAGAACCAAGAAGAACAGGAAGCGTCTTCTGCTCTCCCTGTTCCCACAGAAAACCTATCAATACCAGAAGAAAAGACCTCACCCTCTGCTTCTCAATCCAGCACAAAAGCACCAGAAAAACCAACTGCATCAGTACCGCTGCCTTCTCTAGAAACCAAAGAAGAGATAACAAAAACTGATAAAAATCACACTCCGGTCAAGTCAACAACAACTCATCCCGAACCTACCCATGATCTCGAAGCGATTACTTCTTCCTCACTATGGGGAATAATGTCTCAACGAGAAGTGTCTCACCTGCCTTGTTCAGAAGAAATTACTGCCCTCGCCTTTTCTCCTGATGGGGCAACTCTCGCTAGTGCCAGTGGCGATAAAACCATTAAACTTTGGAATCTGGAAACCGGAGAAGAAACACTTTCCATTACGGCTCATAAACTGGCGATTAACGCCCTTGCCTTTTCTCCTGATGGGGCAACTCTCGCTAGTGCCAGTGGCGATAAAACCATTAAACTCTGGAATCTGGAAACCGGAGAAGAAACACTTTCCATTACGGCTCATAAACTGGCGATTAACGCCCTTGCTTTTTCTCCTGATGGGGCAACTCTCGCTAGTGCCAGCGGCGATAAAACCATTAAACTTTGGAATCTGGAAACGGGAGAGGAAACACTTTCTATGAGTACTCAAAAATCGATTATTTCGGCTCTAACCTTCAGCCCAGAGAAGCAGTTGCTAGCTAGTGTTAGCGATCGGCAATGGATTAAACTATGGTCAATTGGGACAGCCGAAGAAATATTATCAATGGCAATTCCAACGGCTTATCGAGGAGTAACAGTAGTGCATCCTGATGGTCAAACTCTAGCAAGTGCTGTGGAAGGAGAAAAGATTGCCCTCTGGACACTCTAGTCTTTTGAAAAAAAGATACTTACGGTTTTACGTAAATTGCATTACGTTGTTTCTATTCCTAGATTTCGCTGAAAAGGAATAAAATAAAGATATTTCAGTTAATTCGATCAATTATTTATTCCTTGGCAAATCAATAGCGAGTTTATCAATTGGTCAATTAACTGAGATTCTATAAAAATTTTGCTAGCTTCTGTGCATACTGAGAAAAAAATCAACCAATTTAAAAGCAGAAGACTTTGCATGATTGCTTCGTGCCTATATGTAGAAAATGGTTTGCCATCTTTACTAATATCAATGATTTTTATCTAGAACCATGACGATTGAAGATAAGCTATTAGCATCTCGCTATCACATCCTGAAAAATATTGGATCAGGAGCCTTTGGCGTTACCTTTCTAGCTGAGGACCAAAATATTCCAACCCAGCCGAAGTGCGTGGTTAAGCAATTGAAACCCTTAGTCAATGATCCCAATCATTTTGAACAAGCCAAGAAACTGTTTGAAAAAGAAGCTGCTACTTTATCGAAAGTGGGGACTCATAACCAAATTCCTTACCTCAAGGATTATTTTGAAGAGGAAGGAAACTTTTATCTTGTTCAAGACTTTATTGATGGGATCCCTTTAGATCAAGAACTCCTGCCCAATCAACCGTGGTCAGAATCAGCCGTTTTGGCTCTTCTCAAAGACTGTCTTCCAATTTTAGACTTTATTCACACTCAAAAACCACCCATTATTCATCGGGATATCAAACCTGCCAATTTAATTCGGCGTCAGGAAGATGGAAAAATTGTGTTGGTTGATTTTGGTGCAGTTAAAGAATCATTTCAGACTAAGCTGGTTCAATCAACCGTTGCTATTGGTACTCGTGGCTATATGCCCACTGAGCAAATTCGAGGGAAACCTCGTCCCGCTAGCGATATTTTTGCGCTAGGAATGGTTGCCATTCAAGCATTAACGGGAGTGAATCCCATTGATTTACCAGAAGATGACAATGGAGAACTGGTTTGGCAATATATAGAAGATGAAGAGGGTCAGCTTCAGCGGAGCGTTACAGTTAATGCTAGCTTAGCAGAAGTTTTATCCAAAATAATTCGTCATGACTTCAAGGATAGATATCAAACTGCCCAGGAAGTTACAGCAGCATTAGACAACCGAAGTTCTAACCAAGAACAAAATGAAACCTCTGTCATCTTAACTGAAGAGTTGAATGGCATGAGATCGCAAGAATTTACAGATTACAACCAACAAAAATCACAATCAGAACAAGAAACCCTTAAACAAAACTCAGCGATCCCACAACCAGAACAAGAAACCCTTAAACAAGATTCAAATTCCCAAAATCACTTATCAGTATCTCAGCAGTCATCTTCTTCAAAGGAAGAGAATAAACTCCCATCACCATCTAGATCTCAAAATCAAGTGGCGACTTCGCTGAAGTCTCCCTTAGCCAAAAATGTGGGAATTGTATCTCTTATCATAATTTTGTCGACTGTTTTTATGTATGGGTTGGAGTTCTATAAACAGCGGCAACAGAATCAGGCAATCGTGAAGCAAAACCAACAAAATGAAGAGCGTTTAAATAATCTTGAAGAAACATTAACCTCATTATTTGATAAAAAGAAATACCAAGAGTGTATTGAGCAATCTAATAGCCAATTAGAAGATGAAACTGATGCGATGAAAGAAGCCAAGGTGAACTTTTATGACAAGTGTTCACTCCGCTTAGCTCAGTCTGATGTTGAGATTGACAAATACTCAGAGGCGATTCAACGAGCTGAGAAAATTCAGGAGGAAAGTGAAGTTTATCAAGAGGCTCAAACAAAGATTAAAGATTGGTCGAATGAACTCTTAGACAAAGGCATCAGCGAGTATAAAGAAAATGGGAAGTTAGACAGCTTTAAAAAAGCGGTTGATACATTATCGACTTCTAACCCAGTTCGAGAACAAGCACTTCAGAAAAAAGAAGAGTTGGAGGATTTACATGAGAAAAACGAGAAATTATTATCTGAGGCTAACAGTGCTCTAGAGAAAGAACAATGGAATGTAGCAAGAAATCAAGCGCAAGAATTAAAAAAATCAGGGAAGGGCTACAACTACTGGGAAACTGAAGCTAGTTCAATTATAACCAAGGCTAATGAAGGTATGACAACTGCTGGGAGCATCGAGACAAATACTGAAACAACGAATACGGGAACGACTACTGGAACAACGAATACGGGAACGACTACTGGAACAACGAATACGAGAACGACTACTGGAACAACGAAGATCAAACCTGATGATATAACAATTGACCTTTGCGATGATGAGTTTAATCGGAGTACCGGAATGTCTACTGCTGGTTGTGAGTAAATTCAGATTCTTTGGTAAATAATTCTATTTAATACTTAGTTTTAAAGTGGAGATTAATAATTAATGCTTGATCGCGCAATTAAACCAATAATAGTGGCAACAACACTTATATCTAGCTTTCTTAGCTATTCAAATATTTCTATTGCTGAATCGACTCGCTATAGCTGTGTTTCCAAAAATGGTCAATTCCTCACTGTTGCTCAAATCTCAAGCCAAGAAAAAGAATTAGTCAATTGGCAACAAGTCGAATCTCTGCTCGATGGAGAAGATATTGCTAAGGCATGTTTAGAATTTACTTCTCGATTACAAGACTTTGTTAACAATGGCAACCAGGGGTTTATCTCAGTGGGGACTCTTAATAATCAGTACTTTTTATGCGCTGCTAATGAATCCGGGAATTGTACTGGAGATAACTTTGGTTTTTTACTGATGTTAAACAATAATATGGCTCCCGAGCAAGCCTTAAGGCAGTTTTTTAGCAGCTCATCAATCGAGCAAAATCAAGGGAATTCTCAGAAGCCAGTTGTTAATCTAAATCAACAAATAGCGACTAATCAAACTGAGCCTCTTTCTGATCAAGGAAATCAACTTCCACAAGATTCTACGGCAACCCAACCCAAAAATTCTATACAATACTTTTGCTTAAATGAAGGTGGAAAACAACCGGTTACCGTTGTTGATACTAAACGGGGCAGAATTGAACTGATTATTTGGAAGAGTCAGTTTTTTGCCAATTCAGGCTATACCCCTCAAAAACGCTGTGATCAAGTAACGGCACGCTTTCAGCAACATTCTGATGCCGAAACACTCCGATACATTTCAACGGGAACAATGAATCAACAAAACGTCATTTGTGTTGCAAAAAATGATGCTGGAGATTGTCGAAGTGATGGTCTTTTAATTACTTTAGAAGCCCAAGATAATCCCAATCAAGTGTTAAGGGAGTTGTTTAATCTTAAAGAACGTGCCAGTAGTGGGGGAATTTTTCGGAACGTTGGGGGCGAGGAAATGAAAGAAGTGATTGTTTGGGATGATTTTTTAGAGACAAGACTTAATCAACAGTAATTAGGTAATGAAGAGGAGAATATAACTTAGAGCAAAGGTCAAGAAAGGTCTTGTATGTTCCTTTTCGACGGTTAAACGAGAAGTTCCGTAGTACAATTTTTCCTATAAAGTGTATCTGGGGTAGAAATTCCCACCGTGGACTTATGTGGAAGCCATCCTTTATTTCCCTCGGTTTAGCTGTTGTGGGTTTACTATCAATCATCGGTTTGAGTGCCGATTATTCTTTGTTGTTGGCTCAGAATCTACCGAAAGATGAGGTTGGCGTTCAGTCCCAACAGCGCGATCGCGCTGCCAATCGTCGGCGTGTCGCTTTAGTAATGGGCAATGCAGATTACACAGTGGGCTCTCCCTTAAAAAATCCGGTCAACGATGCGACAGATATAGCAGCAATGTTCCAAGAGTTGGGGTTTGACGAGGTCATTACAGTTACCAATGCCGAATTGAGGGAAATGGAGTCAGCTCTGAAAAATTTTGCCAATGAGTTGAGGGCGGGAAGTGTTGGCGTATTTTACTATGCCGGACACGGCATGCAGTCTCAAGGAGAAAATTATTTGATTCCTGTAGATGCAGAAATTCAATCCGAGTCAGATATTCGCTACGAGAGTCTTGCTCTGGGGCAAGTGCTAGGACGAATGGAAGATGCTGGGAATCAGATGAATATTGTCATTCTCGATGCCTGTCGCGATAATCCCTTTAATCGGGGCTGGCGTTCCTCTGGCTCCCGAGGTTTAGCTGAGGTGAGAGCTGAAGGCATGTTAATTGCCTATGCCACTGCACCGGGCAATGTTGCTTCTGATGGCGAAGGTCGCAATGGAACCTTTACGGGTGCTTTACTGGAAGGCATCCGCACCCCAGGGCAAGATGTCGTCCTAATGATGAGAGAGGTACGACGTACAGTGAAGAGACAAACGGGAGGGCAACAGGTACCTTGGGTTTCTACTTCCCTGGATAATAATTTTGCTTTCCTCCCAGGTGCAGACTCCGAGCCCTCCTTACCCCAGCCCTCATCGCCTACTCCCTCTGCCACTCCATCTCGACCGCCGAACCGCTCAGCATCGTTTGCAGAGTCACCTCGCTTACTCAGTGCGCGTCCCACCCGGAATACTGTAGAAGCAAGAGGAGTCAAACATTACTTCACCCTTGCTCTTCCGGATAATGCGGGAGAGCCTCTGCAAGCTGTACAAATCAAGCAGCAGCAATCTACTGAAAACATCGAGTACGAACTCGAAGAAACGATCGCGTTCACGGGGGAAAAACGCAGCTCAGGAACAACGATCGCGATTCAAGATGTCTCACTCGATGAGGCAACGCAAACGATTACTATTTCCTTTACCGAGCCTATAGCACCGGGAACAACGTTTACCGTCGGCTTATTTCCGACCAGAAATCCCCGATCTAGCGGGGTGTATCTGTTTAATGTGACAGCCGTTCCTGGAGGCAAGAAACCTTTGGCTTTGAATCTGGGTGTTGCCCGCTTTCACTTTCGAGACAATGATCATTTCTTTTAGGAGTCGCGATGAAGCGAATGCTAACAACTCGCTCCAATGGGGGTAAAAACAGTTGATTAATTGGCTTCACCAATCATCGTAAATGCCCCCCATTCGATTGGATGCGGATATTCCTCCATTGTTGAGAGCATCGCTTGTCGCAAAGCTTGAGCCTTACTTTGAGTTTGACGCTGTTGGCGATAAAATTCAACCATTAAGTTAGCTGATGCATCATCCCTTACCGTCCAGAGTGAAACGATTAAACGTGAAGCTCCGGCAGCCAGGATGGAACGAGACAGTCCAATTACCCCATCGCCGGTGAGATGACCTCGACCCGTATCACAAGCACTGAGGACGACTAACTCGGCTTGCAGGTCTAACTTGAGAATTTCATCGGAAGTTAAAATGCCATCTTGTTCACCAGAGGAAGCCAGCGCGATCGCGCCAGGAACACCACTGCCAGAAAAGTCTTGAATTAACCCGTGGGTTGCCAGGTGTATCAGTTGGGCTGCTCCCATTTGCTCACTGATGGCAGCTTCCGTTGCATCCTTGCCAATAATTGCTTTCGTGCCCAGCAGTTGAGCAATTTCCTGGGCTTCTTCTTCCGCGCCGGGTAACGAAACTAATTCAAGCCCAATGGTTTGGTTAGGGCCAATAAAGGTTTTGGGCATTTCTGGATTGCCCACGACCAATGCTCTCTTATTTTGATTATCGTTTCTCCTTTGAGCGGTAAAGTCTAACACTTGAATCGCTGGCGCGGTTAGGATGGTGTGTTTTTCAATTAAGTAGGTTCCGTTGGCATCTTGGAGGGCGGGGAAAGAAATTTGAAAGAGTTCTCGGCGAGGGATAAAAATAACCGGTGCATTTGGGTCAGAGGGTAATAAATCCGCGATTGGTTCAATTAAAACCGAGTAGAGAGAGCGATGGATTTGATCAAATGTCGGTTCAAGCTCAGTACTCCGCAAGCGCTCATACTGAGCGGTGGATAGATCTGTTTGCAGGAACTCTAGCCAGTCATTTGCCCACTCACCCGCTTTGAGAATTAACTGGGAGTCTTGAGCACTCAAATCAACGGATTGGAAGGAGACTTGGCCATTGGGTTGCACGACCCAAATATGCAGCTTGATATATTGACCATAAATTTTTCCCCGGGCGACAAATTCTTCATCGGCAATATAAGCATATTCAACCAGGGTGGCATTCTGCTCTTGAGCAATTTCACGAATTTTTTGAATATCGGGAGGGGCAATTTGCTGTTCAAACTGCGGAGAAGTGGGAGCGACAGACGACACTCTTTTGACCAATAGCTCAACGAAGGCTCTGGCTTTAGCGTGTTCGGCGATTTCTAAAGCTTCTTCGTATTTATTTTGTTCGACCAAAATCCGTCTCAGGAGGGCATAGCTGTGAATTTGCGTGTCAAACATCGAAACTTGGGTTAAGTCGCCTAAGCCATCGCGTAAGTCATCTAAGAGCTTGATCGCGCCTTTATAGTGTTTCTCCGCTTGCACGAGATCGCCAGCAATCCAATACGCTGAGCCGAGTACATGAAGAGCGGAAGCTTCTAGCCTGGGGTCACTCACTTGTCGAGCCAGGGTGAGACTTTTCTTAAGATGGGGCATTGCCTTTGGTATATTTTCCAGGTCCGTATAAACGGTCCCGATTCCCTTCGTTGCAATCCCCTCCAAGCGAGGATGTTGAATCGCTTGAGCAAACTTTAAACTTTGTTGATAGTGCGCTAAGGCGGCATCGTGATTCTTCTGTGCTTGCTCAACATAACCGAGGTTACTTAAGATTTGTGCTTGCAACTTTTGACTGAGAGTTTCATCCTCAATTTTTTCCGCTGTAGTCAGACTGAGTTGATACTGCGCGATCGCGTCTGGAAATTTCCCTTGGTTCATGTAAACGTTAGCAATGCTATTGAGTGAGAGAGCTATCCCTTCGCGATCATTTCTGGTTTGCGTCAACTGCAACGCCTGTTCATGTAAAGAGAGGGCTTGTTCAAACTCACCTAATTCCAAGTGCAGATTGCCCAAACCCCGCAGCACCAATTCTCGGCCCACCGCATTATCCAGGTCTTCCCAAATCGCTAGAGAGCGGTTGTAAGCGTCCAAGGCTTGGGGATAATTGCCTAAACGTAGATAATTATTCCCCAAATTGCCCAGAACACTCGCTTTGGCGGTACGATTTTCACTTTCCTGTAAAAAAGTGAGGGACTGCTCAAAGGAATTGACCGCTTCTTGATAACTGCCCATTCCTTCATAAGCCAGCCCTAACCGTCCCCAGGTCAATCCCTGTCCACTGGCATCATCTAACTGCTCATAGCGGGATAACGCCTTTTTCCAGGCTTGAATCGCTAAGTCCCAACGCTGGGCTTGATAGTGGTTCATCCCTTCTCTCAGGAGTTCTTGAGGACTTGTCTGCTGAGACTGAGCTAACTGAATCTGCGGCGACTCAGAAATTGACGAGTGAGCTGCATACCCCCCACTTACAGACAGTAAGCAAGATGTTAGAAGTAATGCCAATGATGGGAAAGGAAAGCTGCGATTGTACATAACCTTAGCGGAATCTAAATTTGTTGATCTTGAAATTCCCAATCGTCTGCGTCTAAAAAGGCATCTGGGGTTAACAATTCTGGGAATAACTCGACCGAAATTGGAATCACATTACCGTCTTCATCAGTTGGCAAAGTGAACAGCAGTGATAACACTTGACCCGAGCGGGTTGCTAATACCATATTAGTTCCCTCGATTGGCGTAAAGGTATAGCCTGCCACTTCACAATCTGTTTCATCTTCTTCACATAAATCATCTTGACTTATTTCGCCATCATCTTGTTCATCATCATCTTGGTCGTCACTATCACCTGAATCATCATCATCGCCGTCGTCACCATTCCCGTCGCCGTCGCCATTCCCGTCGCCGTCGTCACCATTCCCGTCGCCGTCGCCATTCCCGTCGCCGTCGTCACCATTCCCGTCGCCGCCGTCACCATTTCCGTCGCCGCCGTCGCCACCATTTCCGTCGCCGCCGTCACCATTTCCGTCGCCGCCGTCGCCACCATTTCCGTCGCCGCCGTCACCATCTCTGTCAGTATCTGTATCTCTATTTTTATTTCGGTCTTTATCTGTTTCTGGTGGTTCATCAGGAACTAAACCCACTGTTAATGGGTCGTCAACACTACCACTTTCTCCACCAACAAAAAGAGAACCATTCAATATTTGATCAATTTGAAAAGTTTTAATAGGTTCTTCTAGACCACTACTTTCTGGTTGGTCAGGATCGAAATTATCACCAAACCTAAATGATGTATCTTCACGGATAATTAAATTAATGTTTGTGTCTGGCTCAAAAGGATTTTCATTATTATTGAAAAGTTCAACGCGTTTTGGGTCTTTGTTATTTGAGCGTTCATTTAAGAATTGAGCTGTTAGTAAAACATCAGGCTCTCCTTCTGATAAAACTGCATTAGGACCTATAATACCGCCAGCTACAGCTTCTCCCCCAAATTGAACCCCAATATTAAAATTAACCTGACCAAGGTCATCCTCAGGAGCAGGTTGGCCTTGCGATCCTGAGTTTCCATTAACAGATAATGGTTTCAAAGCTCTAAACCGTTTGGCGTCTATGGTTAGAGAATCCTTGGCATCCAGTCGAATTCCACCAAAAAGCTCAATGTTTCCATTAGTAGCAATTAAACTACTTTCCCCTCCTCCGCTTTCAGATTGAAATAATTTACCATTGCTATTTTGATCAAAGCCTAAGCCTCCCCGGACTACATCAGCTGTTACTCTATCTTTTTGTTCTTCGGTCAGTGAATTAAAATCTACTTCATTGACAGTAAAATTAGCTAGATTAATTTCAACTAGATTACTTTCTTCTCCAATGATGATGTCACCATTTTTATTCTCAAGAGTCAATTGATTGGCATTAATATTCCCAAAAATTTGAATAATTCCTGTTTCTGAACCGACAGGAGCAACAGTGACAATTAAATTGCTTATCTTTTCACCAGGATCTAATACTACTTCTTCTCCGGAGTCACCACTGAACTCGTTTGATGAGGAAGAACCTAGATTAGTATCACGAGTTAGAGTAATTCTTTTAGTCGCTTGCAACTCAATTGTTCCATCACGACCAGCTTCTAATAAAGCACTTGCCGAAATCGTGAATGTACTATCTTCATCGTCATCATCATCAAATAAGATTTGTCCGTCATCGAGTTCATCATCGTTCTCACCAGTTTCAACAATCTCAATAACAGCAGGGTCTAATAGTAATGTCCCATTCACCCCCTCGGGAGCGCTGACATTAACCGTCCCTTGGAAAGCCAGGTGATTTTTTCCAGACACTTCAACAAACCCGCCATCACCGGAGTTATTCCCACCGCGAGCACTGATTTCACCATAAAATCCGGTTACCTCATCCGCCCAAGCAATGACTCGCCCGCCATCGCCCTCATCCAGCGCATCCGCATTAATCACAGAAGTTTCATCAATCAGGGTACGTAAGGCATTGGGAGGATCCCCTTGTCCTTTATACTCCCCACCCATGAGGATTTCACCACCGCCATTGCTTCCCGAAGCATCAATATTGGCTGCAATGACCCCCACTTTTTCCCCAAAAATACCAACTTTGCCTCCTACTTCTCCCGAGGCATCAATCTCACCGGATGCCAAAGTTGTTCCTGCAGTGTTGGGAACTTCCGCATCACTTCCCACGAGGCGAATAGTTCCATTTGCCGTTAGTTCCACTTTGGAAACGGTTTCTGCATTCCCACCTGTTAGTAGTTTAGGCAAATCTAAAGGCGTTAAAGCTTGTGCACCCATTGCCAGCTCGGTTTCTGCCGATGCGGGTAAGCCCAAACTTAACAAACTGCCTTCTTGGGTAATCGTAACCATTTGCTGGTCCGGAACCGAAGCAATGATAATATCGCCTTCTGGTGCTTCTAGGGTTCCGGTATTAATCACTAAACCCCCAACTAGGGCAATTTGCTCTCCGGTAGGAACAGAAAGTTCTCCTTCATTAATAATGGCACCGGCCTTGTCAGTAGCAAAGGCAATGCCACTGGGTTCTCCCACTAAGTTGGCATAGTTGTTTTGTCCTAGGGCTTTAAACCAGTAATCCCCAATTTTGATCCCGTGACCCGTTGTTGCAGTGAAAGAGCCGGGGACATTTAAAGCGGCTTGAGACCCGAAGCGAATCCCCACCGGGTTCATCAAATACAGATTAGCATTGGTTCCACTGACTTGAATTAAACCGTTAATAATCGAAGCATTCCCGCCGGTCACCCGACCAATAATATTTTGGATATTAGGGTTAGAGATGAAGTTGGCAATCTGTCCGCGATTGAGTCCAAACTTCTCGAAGCTATGGAATTGATTGTTTCCAGCTTGGGTTCCGCCTTCAATATCAAACTGGTTGCCATTAGGGGAAACTTGGGTGCCAGTGCCATCGTTAGCAGCGGTAATGGGGTTCGCCTGAACGCCTTTGACGCCAAAGAGGAAGAGGAAAGCTACAATTGAGACGCGTGTTATAACTGTTTTCATGAAAATCATTTCCTTCTCAATTTACGGTTGGTAGAAAACACTAAAATACAGTCCATGATCTTGAATATCGTCTCCTTTGATATCGTCATCTAAGTTAATCAGAGGAGGTGCGTAATCAAGCCTGATATTTAAGCCCGATACAGGTTGCCAAATGACGCCAAGTCCAACCCCAATGAGGAAGGTGTCATCGCCTAAGTCGCTATCGGTGTTATCATCGGAATTCCAAACTGCGCCCATATCGACAAAAGGAGCAACTTGTAGCGTTGCTTCACCCCTCTCTTCGCTCCGAGCAAGCGTGATTCGATCTTCTACCGACAAGCGAAAGCCATTATCTCCAACAAGAGCATTCTGCCGATATCCGCGAACCGATTGCCCTCCACCAATTGTAAACTGTTCTGAAGACAGCAAACTATCTGGCGTTAATTGCAAATCAGCTTGGATCACCAACAAGTTATTTTGGCTGAGACGCTGCACTCGTTGGGCTTGGGCGAACCAACTAAAGAAACGACTATCCGGAACGGGCGCATCATTCGTCGTGGCATCAAATGCATCAATGCCAACACTAAATAGCGACCGGAGTAGCCAAATCCCCTTCGGATCGCGACTTAAATACTCCTGACCCAATCTAATTGCGCTGGTACGAGTCTCTCCATCCTCATCCGGCGCTTGATTAAAGAAGCCAAATCCTTCATTTTCAAAGAAATTCTGATTGCGTTGGTGGCTAAACCCTAAAGATAAGGCAAATTCTTCCCGTGGAGTACGAACCACAGGTTGTCGAAAGCTAATTTCATACCGTTCCGATTCGCCTTCAATCTCTAATTCGTCACCCGTATTGGGATCAACGGGTACCAGCCGATCTTCAGTGACATCATTCCCCTCAATAATCGTCCGCAGTTGCAGGGTTCCATTTTTCGCATTAACGGGAACGGTATAGTTAGCATCCAGTTCTCGAGAACCGCCATTGACCGTGCGATTGAACGTCAGTGACAGCGTATCGCCCAGCCCGGTTAAATTACGATGCCCGACATTAATGCCAGTGCGCACTGAACCCGTACTCGGTGGGGTATAGTTATCCACATTGAGACTAAACAACCAAGGATTCGCCTCTTCTACCGTAACCACAAGGTCGCTTTTTCCCGCCCCTTCTCCGGCTTGCAATGTGGCTTCAATGGCATCAAATAGGGGGTTAATTTGTAAAAGTTGGAGCTGATCTTCAAGGGCTCCCGCATTGAAAGGCGTTTCCCTTGCCAGTTCCAGACGACTGCGGATATAACCCGTATTCAGACGACGGTTGCCCTCAATTTGAACATCTTCTAGACTCCCTTCAATGACAACAATTTCAACCACTCCATCTTCAATCTCTTGCGGCGGTACCACCGCACGAGAGGTAATATAACCTCTCTCTAAATAAAGTTGTGTAATTGCCGTTGCTGCCTCTTTCAGTTCCCCGAGAGTGGTTATTCTCCCTTCTAATGGGTTGATAATCGGATCCAACTCCTCAGCAGTCAAGATCGTGCTACCGGTAACTTCAATCCGAGTAACGTCAAGAGGAAGATCTAGATTTTGCTGTTCCTCTTCTGTTGGCGCTTCGGGCTGCGTTTCCTCAGACGGTAAGATCGGTTCTTCAGAAGGAGGTTCTGCAGGTAAAGGTTGCGGTTGTGGAAAACGATCCTCAGGGGAATCGGGACGCTGACTAATGAGGACTTGATCTGGATTGAACTGTCTGTTTTGGTCTTCAAAGGAATAAGCCGGTTGAATTACCCATGCATTCAAACCTAAGACTGTGCTAGATGCAAACAGAAGACTACTCCTCGAACACCACAAATCAATAGGAATATTCATTAAGCAACGAAATGACTGCTATTTCGATCTGAACAAATTAATTTTAATCACTAAGAGAAATACTGATTGAGTCTCTCAGCGCAAAGCAATTTACGTAAAACCGCAATTTTTCCACAAAATTGCCAGTGCAATGGCCGGCACAGTGAATATGCTTAAAAAACTGCTCTAAACGAGATGTCTCGTCTGAACTTGAGGATGGACCACGTTGTTCATTTGACAAACATTGATCTCAAGGGGGAATTGCGTTACTTAAAATCCCTTGTGAATATGCCAAAGTTTTTTTTCTGTAGTAATTTCCCAAAAAAATTTAAGGAAGTGCATACGAAGCTGTAAACAAGACCAATTTATTAATAGAACAAACAAGTCATTAAAATTTAATTGGTTGACAGTGGGATCATGCTTCTAAAAAGTTCTATAGATATTCTATAGGGCTTTTTCTTTTTTAGATTTAGCAGGTTGATCTCTATTTCTTCTAAACTTGAAAAAATTCTTCCAATACAAGGCGCAAACCATTGCTGTTGTCAACAATTGATAAGTGGCTATGGGCGGAAGCTCCCGCCCTTTACAAGTCCTGTCATCCTTTTTTAAAGGATGGCTCTGTGACTGATTTATACTAATTCAAGTCAATAGAAACTACCGTAAACCTTCACATCTTCTAACTGCAGATGAAGTAGGGTAACCTTCTTGTCTATGATTTTGAACGCAAAATTGGAAGTTGCTCACTCCCTGACTTTCCTGGTAAAAATTAAAGTTGGTATTGCCATTGTTATTCTGTTCTGGTTGTGGAGAAGGGGGGCAACCAAAAGCATTACACTCTTCTCCGCGAGGAGGTTTCGGACAGCCAAAAGCATTACACTCAGCAACACTGGACTGAGAACAGCCAAAAGCATTACACTGAGCCCAAGCTGTTTTTTGTACTAAAGATACACTACTCAAGGTTAGAAAGATAGAAGCAGGAATTAGCAATGACAGTTTCTTGAGTATCACCCTTGTTAATCCTTATAAAAAAATTAAATACACTCTAGATAATATCTCTTCTCCAATTTCTTGGAATAGAGTAGATTGCGTAAAATTATTTACGTAAAACCGCAACTTAAACCCAGCATTGATTTATCACACCTCCTTAATAGAGGATTGTCTTTTATTTTTGTAATATTAATCACAAAAGGCGGTCACGCTATAAATTTAACTTCAAAAGCGCGATCGCGTATCTAAAAAATATTTATAAGATGAGTTTCTTATGAAGGATAGTAATGACTTGAGGGTCATAAATATATTCATTAACCCGATTAATTCCTGCCAAAGCAAGATCAATATAAGCTGGATCCTTAATGCCATCCGACAAGAGGTACTCTTCTTTAATCACATCGTCTTCAATTGCAACAGCTTTCAAGATAGTTGCAACAACGACTCCTGTTCGATCTTTTCCAGCAGTACAGTGCAATAATAGGGGCCATTCCGCCCTGAAACACATTGCTGACAAAACTTGGTTGATCCAACCTTGGATTTTATGATTTTGTGTCAAGTAATTATCCAGGGTGTCAGTAGCCGGAATATGAATATTGGTCACGCGATCAAACGTCCGATCGCGCCCCTTCCGTAAATTAACAATTGTTCCCACGGGTGGCAGTTCATCCCTTGAGAATAATTGATTGATACTCCCCCCACGGAATAGTTGTCCTTTCAGGAGAACGGTTTTTCCGGTAATTAAGTTGACAGCTTCACCCACATCTCGCCAGTTAGGTATCATTGGATGTTCATCATTTAGGTTGCCGTCTATGTCGTTAGCTTGGAAGCGCGATCGCGAACTGAAAGCAATCAATTATAATTTACACATAAAACCGCAATTTTTGCTCTCAGTTGATTTCTGATTACACCAATAACTTGCGTTGAATCGCTTCCATACACAGTGCGACCCGAGAACTCGTATTAGGATCGCTTAGATCCACATCTAACTTGACTTTCAGGCGTTTAATGTAGTTCTGTGCTGTTTTCAAACTGACATGAAGGCGTTGCGCGATCGCGCGATCGGTCAACGATTCTCGACACACCATTTGTAATACTGCTAAATCTTGTTCGGTTAAAGTCAAACGAAAATGACGCTGTAACTCACGGGGAATCCGGAACTCACGGTTTAATGCTCCCTCCGCCCCCTCTAAAAATGCTTTACGCCGTTGCAGTTTACTGACAACAACGAATCCACCTTCATGTGATTGAATATCTTGCCCCAATCCCTGCAGCCAACTATATTCACTGGTATAGATCAGCAGGTTAAGTGTTGGGTATTGTTCAAATATCTCTTTTAAGAACTCTAATCCCGGTTCTGCTGTTTCCGTCCCATCACTATTTCCAAATTGCAGATCGACGACTACCAAATCAGGTGTTTCCAACTGAAGGCGTTTCAGCGCTTGCTGCGGATGTTCAATGGGAACACAGACCGCAGAGGAATCTAACACCTGTAAAAACTTGCAATTGTTTTGTGATACGTCCGGGTGATCCTCAACCACTAGAACTAACCTTGAAGACATAATGAATTAATTGATCATCATTCATTTGGTTCTATTTATTAAATTCCTACTCAATTTAGAAAATTCTTTATAATTCTAAAATCGATGTTCCCAAACTAATCTTACTCTGACTTTTTTTTGAAATAAAAAGTTTCGTTCCCAATGTCCTTGTGGCAATTTAGTTGCTACAGATTCCATCAATCGACTGCCGTAGCCAGTACTCTTTTGGGCACTAGATAAAATCTGTACACCATCATTTTCAATGACTAATTCCCCTTTGGTTTGCCAGGATAAAGCAACTTTGATATAAGTTGCAGTTCCATGAGGAGGCAGCGCATGATAAATTACATTAGAAATGGCTTCATTAAAAAATTGAAAAATCTCTTCTCGTGCTTCAATCCACAATTGATTATTAATTGGCTCTGGTAAGAATTGAATTTGTTGAATAACTTTAATATTAATATTATCTTGACTCTCTAATTCTTTTAATTTACGTTTTATAGCAACCAATAATCCTTCGTTTAATTCAGAATTAATATGTAATTTTTGTGCCATCCAATGCGTATCATATAAAGCTAACCGTAAATCAGTTCCAATTTTTTCAGCTTTTTCTAAAATTGAGCTAATTTCAACAGAGGAAGCGCCTAACTGCAACAATTCCAAATCGTCCATCAGGAGTTTGAGTTCTTGTAGGGCTCCGCTATGGAGTTCATCTCCAACTCGATAGAGAATCTTCTGAGCTTGAGATAACGCAACTTGTTGTTCATTTGCAATATGTTGCTCAATTTCTAACTGTTGTTGATTAATATAATCTTTCTCTTGCTTAATCCATTGACAGATCCATGCAGCAGCGCCACAACCAAGACCGGTTAAGATAGGCGACATGATGGGTATGGTGATGTAGTTAGAAAATAGAATGAATGTCAGCCCGCCAAAAGCAATACCAGTTCCAATTAAGAGGCTCCAACAAGAAAGAGGGAGGCATAAAAAAGCATTTTGATTGAATCCCAGCATAATTGTGCTAGTAATTAATATTCCACCTGAAACTAAGAGCATGATGACAAACTCTTGCGGAAGAGGGGAAAAAAAAGAATCTGTCATTAAATTTGCTAATAAATATGCCTGAAGTTCAATTGCAGGTATCGTTTCTCCTCCAGGAGATTGAATTGGCATCGTGTTCAGAAAATCACCTTTAGTAAAACCAACAATGACAATGTTATTCCGAATTAAAGGAACCTGTTTTGAACGAGATTTCGGTTGACATAATACCCTTTGATTATCGCCACATATATCGCTTAAACTTAGAGTCGTAAATTGTTTTTTCTGTTGTCCAAAATTAATCCCTTTTATTTTTTTAGTGTCAAGTAAGTTTTGGTGATAAGTATTTAAAGGTCGATTTAAGAATCGAGCATATTTCTTGAAGGCAATTACTGCAAATGATTCTAAATGAATTTTTTCTAGATTATCACTCTTAATCAACCGATCATTTAAATGAATTCTACGAGCAGCACTATTAATATCTATGGGAGATTGCTGGATAAAATTATATTCAAAAAAACCTTGAACTTTTGGTGGGGCAATCGAATATTTTAGATCTTGATTCAAAAGGTGATTATAAACTTTAAATTGACGTTTTTCTGAGTCGGTTTGAGTTTGTATGGGAGTTACTAAAACGAGTTGTTCAGAATATTTCTGCACTAATGCTCGTAAGGGACGATGAGAAAATTGAGAATTTAACCAGTGATTATCATCAGGGTTTCTCCAACTATGGTGTAAGTTCAGAACAACAACTGAGGCTCCTCCCTCTAATAATCTCTCTACCAGATTAGCGTAAACTAGTTTTTCCTTAGAAGGAGCCAGATTTTCATTATTTGCTTTGACTAAAATAATAGAAGAATTAGCTGCTGGTAGTTTAGCTTGTTGTATCAAGTAATCATAAATGTAAACCTCTACCTTTTTCATAAAGGGATGAATTGAGATAAAAAAACCAAAAAACAAGCCCCAGCTTAAGCTCAAAGTGAAACGAGCTAATTGACCTGCATTTACAGACATTATTATTTCAGCCGCTAAATCTAATGTAATATAGATTATCATATATCACATTTTGGTTTCGTCCCTTAAAGGTGACATCGTTCCATGAGTTTCGGATGAAAATGAGCAATAAATATTCAGATCATTAAAATTTTGCATTCAAAGCTGGAGCGAAAGGGGATAAACGATTATACCCAAGTCTCACCTCACCAACTCCAATGCTCATAATGGCGACACAGCTTAGAAGTGCTGAAAACACCAGTCTCGTTCTTAATACTCATTGATGCTGAATAGGAAGCTCCCGCTAGACGAATGCTAACAGGAGACGATGTCAACTCAATTAAGCTTGCTGGAAGCAGCTCTCCGATCACGTCAGTTTCTCTAGCTTAGAGCTGGGTAGTTGAAAGACATCAGCAAAAATAGATTGCTGATCACGAAAACGGTTTTCATTCGGGGAATCGTAAACGACCATTAATCCCTTTTCATCTTCAAAGCAGGGGAAGAGGGTTAGTCCTTCTGCATGATCGGAACCAATGGTAAAAGGTAAGTTAAACAGAAGTTCTAAGTGGTCAGAATCTTGATCCCATAGGGTGTCCTTACTGCAATCAAGCATATCTTTGAGACCAAACAATTGCATCGCACCTTCGAGATCCATTGTTGGTCCTGCTAAAATCAATAAGCTATCGTTGTAGAAACAGAGTTCCCGAATGCCGAGACCATTGAGATCCAGGAAATGTTTGCGATATAAGATACCATCTCCCAAATCTTTAAGGGTCAGAACCCCAGGAGCAGTGACTTCTAGCTCAATATCTAAAATGATCGCCCAACCGCGCAAGACGGGACCCCGTAGCCCAAGAAAAATGCGGTGCCCCTGGACGGCTAGCCCCTCAATATCAAAGCCATTATCCTTAGAAGGGAGACCGATGGATAGCAAGGGGCCTAAATGTTCGTCTTCAATGAGAGCCTCGATCAGTTGGTTATGACCTTCCACTTTTTGCAAAGAGGCAGCAGTTAAAGCATCTTCGTTATTGTTTGATCGAGCATAGGTCGGGACCAGCTCTCCATTGAGAACCGGCAACCGTGCCAAGAGAAACCGATTGTGATCACGCTCGATTTCCGAGAGTCGTTCAATATCTTTTTTCGGCTTCTTGCCTTTGGTTTTGTTGCGTTTGAGGCTATGGGAACCAACGAGCCAGAGATAGCCATCAGAATAGTCTATCCCTTCAATATCAATTTCAAAGTCGTGATCAAAGAGATCAACAAAATCTTTAAGATGAAAGGTTTCATGGTTACCGTAAGTCCCATTACCCATAGGAGTCAGACGCTCTAAGGTAATATACTCGTCTGAGCCCACCCAAAGACTGCCATCTGGGGTGAGGGCAACAGCAGAAAGTTCTTTTAACAAATCATCTGATTTACTTTGAAATTGAAGTAACACTCGAGTGAGTAAAAATCCGTTTAGCATAAATTAGCATAAAGTTTTAATGAAGGACAAATGGACAAAGATAGTTGTAACGATCTAGTTGGGCGATTTCTCTCAAATTCAGGAAAGACTCAATTTCCAAGCGAATAAACTGTAGATTTTGTAACGACGCCTATTCCCTTTAAAAATAAGAGATTCGCTTTCCCAGCAATCACATCATCTACTGTTGGTTCCCATCCTTACTATATTTTAGGGTCTATTCCATCTGGCTTTTGATAGAAAATTCAGCAGATAAATATGAATAATTATTAATAATCTCGATGATATTAATCTTATTAAGATTATGTAATATTTTACCTTTATCTGTTCATTATTCCTTTAATATGTAAGTGTTTAAGTGTTAATACATAAAAACTTGAAATGAATATCATTGCTTGGTTAATTTTAGGACTATTGGCAGGAATCATTGCTAAAGCAATTTATCCCGGTGATCAAGAAGGAGGAATTATAGCGACTATCCTTCTTGGGTTACTAGGTGCTTTTATTGGAGGAACGCTACACACTTTTTTGACGACAGGGACTTTGTCTTTGACGGCCACTACTTTGAGTATTTCTGGTTTAATTGTTGCCGTACTTGGAGCGATCATTGCAATTTTTATCTGGGGGTTAATTACTCGCAGAGGTTAAATAAGGTTTGAAAAGTTGGACAAACGCTAAATTAAAGAGCCTTGCTGGTGCAGAAAACTTTTTTGAGTCTAGCAATAAAAAGCTGTAAAATCAGCGAAATGGCTACCAAGCATCAATCGTGTAAAACGTTTCTGAACTCAGAAAACATTAGAGATTTCGAGTTGATTGTAGAAGATTAGTTATCCTTCTTTTCTTTTTAAGAAGTAGGATAACCCTCTCCCATTTTGATTAGAAATGACCGGCTAAAGCGTCATGACATCGTTCGCAGATGGTTAGATCATCCGGAAAATGCCCGACTTGGGTGGAATAATTCCAGCAGCGATCGCATTTCTCGCCTTCTGCTTTGACGATTCCAACTGTTACCAGTTCGGTTTCGCTGTGGTACACAGCATTTTGCGCTGCCTCTGGGGTATCTAACACTTCCACTTGTGAAGCAAGGAATAGATAGCGCAGTTCATCCACGTGTAAGCCATCTCCAACTGTTTCATTGGGATTCATGGCACGCAGTTGTTCCTGTAACTCCGAGTCAGATACATAAAGTAAGATTTTAGCTTCGAGAGAAGCGCCAATCAGTTTTTCAGTTCGGGCTTGTTCAAGAACTTTATTCACTTCCCCACGGATTTGACGTAATTTCGACCAACTTTCCGCAAGGTCTGTATTTTTCCAATCTGTTTGTTGAGGAATCCATCCAGAAGCGAAAACTGATTGGTGAGGTAGGGGATAAGGGATATTTTGCCAAATATCTTCTGCGGTATGGCATAAAACGGGCGCGATCGCGCGAGCCAAATTCTCGACAATAATCGCTAATACTGTCTGACAACTGCGTCGTCGTAAGGAACTCGCATCGGAAATATATAGCCGATCTTTGGCAATATCGAGATAAAAATTGGAAAGTTCCACCACACAGAAATTCTGTACCGTTTGGAAAAAGCGGAAGAATTCATAGTCTTCAAAGGCAGCAGTAATTTCTGCAAATACCTCGCTGGTTTGATGCAGCATATAGCGGTCTAAACTGGGGAGTTGTTCATAGGCTACCCCATCTGTTTTTGGGTCAAAATCATGTAAATTCCCCAACAGAAAGCGGACTGTATTGCGAATCTTGCGATAGGCATCGGCCAACTGTTTCAGAATGCCTTGACCAATGGGAACATCCGCCGAATAATCCACAGAAGATGCCCAGAGACGCAGAATATCTGCCCCATAAGCCGGTTCTTTTTTCTGATTTTTACCGCCCTCAATAATCACCGCTGGATCAACCACGTTCCCCATGGACTTACTCATTTTGTAGCCTTTTTCATCCAAGACAAAGCCATGGGTGAGAACCGTTTGATAGGGGGCAATGCCTTGCGTCGCCACACTGGTTAATAAACTGGACTGGAACCAACCCCGATGTTGATCGGATCCTTCCAAATACATATCCACCGGATACTTCAGTTCTTCTCGCTGTTTCGCTACCGCCGCCCAAGAGGAACCAGAATCAAACCAGACATCCATCGTATCCGTTCCCTTGCGGTAAGTGCGTCCATTATTGCGATACTCCGGCGGTAACAACTCCTCGGTAGACATTTCCCACCAGGCATCCGATCCTTTTTCGGCAATAATATTTTGCACGAAAGCAATGGTTTCAGGGGTCAGCAACGGTTCATTCGTCTCCTCGTCATAAAATACCGGAATCGGAACGCCCCAACTACGCTGGCGAGAAATACACCAATCACTCCGCTGAGAAACCATCGCCCGAATGCGATTTTCCCCTTGTTTCGGCAGCCAATTGACTGAGGCAATTGCCATGAGGGCAGCTTCGCGGAACCCTTCTACCGAAGCAAACCACTGTTCGGTCGCCCGGAAGATTGTTGGTTTTTTGGTGCGCCAATCATAGGGATATTTATGTTGATAGGGTTCTTGTTTTAGAAGAGAGTTTGCTGCTTGTAACGCCTCAATAACTGCATCATTCCCGCCATTAAGCACCTCTAATCCTGCAAATTTACCGGCTTCCTCTGTAAAAGTTCCCTGTTCATCAACGGGAGATAAAATCGGTAAACCGTAGCGCATCCCAACCACATAGTCTTCCTGACCATGTCCGGGTGCAGTATGAACCAGTCCGGTTCCTGATTCAGTTGTAATGTAATCACCACCGATCAAGATCCGACTTTCGCGATCAAAGAGGGGATGGCGATATTGACAATATTCCAATGCCTTTCCCGGAAGCGTTGTTTGTACCGTTAGCGATTGTCCTAAGGTTGCGGAAAGTTTCTCCACTAACTCTGCTGCCACAATCAAATACTGACAGGGCGCGTTGTCTCCTGAGGGTTCCACTACCGCATAATTTAAATCGGGATTTACCGCCACCGCTAAGTTCCCTGGAATGGTCCAAGGGGTAGTTGTCCAAATGGCAACCCCTAAACTGGACGCATATTCTCCTAAGGCGGCTTGTGCCGCTTCTCCCAAAGCCGTTATGGGAAACACGGCATAGATACTCGGGGAAGTGTGTCCCTCAGGATATTCCAATTCTGCTTCAGCGAGGGCAGTTTGAGAACTGGGACTCCAATGCACAGGTTTCAAACCCCGATAAATATACCCTTTCAGTGCCATTTCCCCAAAAACACCAATTTGCGCCGCTTCATAAGCCGGATTTAGCGTCAAGTAAGGGTTGTCCCAATCCCCCCAGACCCCATAACGCTTGAAGCCTTCCCGTTGCACCTCAATTGTTTTGTGAGCAAACTTTGCTGCTTTTTTCCGTAGCTTAATGGGAGTCAGCTGGGCGCGTAGATCGAAGACCGAGCCATAGGCATCTTTCTCCTCAATATTTTGTAAAACTTTTAATTCAATGGGCAAACCGTGACAATCCCAACCCGGGACATAGCGCACCTTATAACCTTGTAAGAGTTTGTATTTATTGATTATATCTTTAAGAATTTTATTCAAGGCGTGCCCCATGTGCAGTGAACCGTTAGCGTAGGGGGGTCCATCATGCAAAACAAAAACATCTTTGGGATTTTGTTGCGACAGCATTTCATAAATTTGTTCCTGCTGCCAGAACGCTTGAATTTCAGGTTCTCGCTGTTTTGCGTTTGCCCGCATCGCAAAATCAGTTTTGGGTAAGTTAATCGTGTCCTTATAACTCTTATTATTGGTTGTCACGGTCTTTTGTTGTGCTTGTGGGGTGGACAAATTCAGTGAAGTTGTATCGTTATTTTAACGTTAGGATGGGGTGTTTTTCTCCTCTGTTTCAGAAGATGCTTCTGAACTTTCTTCCTTGTTGCTGGATAACTGCTTTTTGGTTTCTTCTTCTGGTTGCAACTCGGGGGGTGTTGGGTCGGTTTCCCCAGTGGCTTCTGCTGGTTGTGTTGCTTCGGATTGGTTATTAACAGCCGGTTCGGGCGTTGTGCGCTGACCTCTCAGTTTTTGCCAGAGGCGTTGTGGAGAAAGAGCTTGCAAACGAGTGGCAATGGTTTGAGAGACCTTCGTTTTCTCAGCGGGTGAAGCGAGTGCCCGGCGTAAGAGTAAGGTTTGTGTACCAAACCACAAGAGTAAAGCGGTGCTTGCAACCGTTCCGAGGAGAACAGCACCGGTAATTCGTCCCGCACAAACCCACAAAACGAGACCATAAAAGAGTCCCAAGCCACTCCAGTAAAAGTCGCTTTTACGATGAATTTCTGGAAAAAAGAAGGCTGAGAAATAGAGAACAAAGCTTCCTAGGGCGATTGCAAGAGCAAGTAAATGAGCTAGCATTTGATTAAGTCCTCCCAAGACAGTATGTTGATTTTATCGGTTTGTGTGGGTCTTTTCAGTGACGATTTCTTGGTAACACTGGTCTAGTCCCCAGTAACACTTGTTACGGAACTTTCCCTGGATCTTTGTTATTTTTGATACCACTAGGATGACAGTCGTAAAACGTACAGTGGAATCAATTTCTATTCACATTGTTGAGGGGAATCCCCATCTCAGATCACTGTTGGGTTGGCATTTACAGCAGGCTGGGTTCTCTGTGTCTCAATCGGGGACGATCCAGCAAGGGAAAAAGCATTTGCAGAGTAGCGAATTGACCTTGGTGGTGTTGGATTCCGATTTGCCAGATGGAGATAGCTTGGAGTTCTGCTATTGGTTGCATCGCTATCAACAAGCAGTGATCTTAATGCTATCGGCCCGTCACAGTGAAGCAGATATTGTTGCCGGGCTAAAAGCCGGAGCCGATGATTACCTCGTGAAACCGTTTGGTATGCGGGAATTCATGGCGCGAGTTGAGGCGCTAGCGCGACGGTTTCGAGGAAGTAATGTCCCTTTATTGCTCGATTACGGTCAGTTGAAAATTAATTTGGCGCAGCGCAAAGTTTATTTGCAAGGGGAAAAAATTGAATTTACGCCACAGGAATTCAGCTTACTCTATGTTTTGGCACAAGCCCAAGGAGTTGCTTTGTCTCGGTTAGAATTATTACGTCGGGCTTGGCCCGAAGCAATTGATAATCCTCGCACCATTGACACCCATATCCTATCATTACGGAAAAAACTAGAAACCAATCCCCGACAGCCATTGCTGATTCAAACTGTGCGTAATGTCGGGTATCGCCTAAATATCGATGTGCTTAGTTCCAGTCATTTGCTTAAAACTCGTCTGGGAAAGCCCCTCCCTCAAATGAGGGAGACTCCTTTATCCGAAGTCCCAATATCAGGAATAAACAATCGTGAATCAATTTCTTGAATGAGGAGGTTGAGTAGCCAAATTTCAGGATTTCCGATAATATGAAGATTTGAAAAGGAAGTCAGCAACAATTCCTGTGTGGATTACCCCAACGCCAGAACAGGCTTTAACGCCAACCGCGATCGCGCTCGGTAATTTTGATGGTGTTCACCGCGGACACCGGAATGTCATTCAACCGGTCTTAGAGCAATCGGTACGTTCGACAGTGGTCACTTTTCATCCCCATCCCCGGGAATATTTTAGTGGGCAGCCCTGTTCTCTCCTCACGCCTCTAGAGGAAAAAATTAGTCATCTCAAAGCTTTGGGAATCCAACAACTGGTTTTGCTCCCTTTCAATCGAGAACTCGCTGCCCTTTCTCCTGAAGACTTTGTGCAAAAAATTTTAATTGAACAATTAGACCCCTACTATATTAGTGTGGGAGAAGACTTTCGGTTTGGCTACCAACGTCAGGGAACGGCTGAAGATCTGCGCGCGATCGCGTCTTCCTTTCAGATTAAGGTTAATATTGCCAATTTACAAACGAATGCCGAACAACGCATCAGTAGTTCTCGGATCCGCGAAGCCCTAAATCAAGGGGAAATTCAGCTGGCCAATCAACTCTTAGGCAGACCTTACACTCTGAAAGGAACAGTGGTCACTGGAGAACAACGGGGACGGACGATTGGGTTTCCCACTGCTAATCTTGCCCTTCCCCGTAATAAATTGATTCCTTGTCATGGCGTCTATGCCGTGCAGGTGACGAGTATGACTCACTCAATGGTTACGCCTCACCCTGGCGTGATGAACATTGGGAGGCGTCCTACGGTTAATGGGGAACATCCGACCATCGAAATTCATCTTCTCGATTGGAGCGGAGACTTATATCAGCAGACTTTGAGCGTACAATTAAAGCAGTTTCTCCGTCCAGAAACTAAATTTGAGTCTTTAGATGCCCTCAAAGCCCAAATTGCTAGAGATTGCGAAACAGCGCGTCAGCTTCTTCCCCAACCCTCTTCTCAACCTGTAAATCCATGAGAGACTATATCCAAAAACTAACCGAGAACATTGCCCAAATTTTTGTGGGTAAAGATACGTCTGTTCGCTTGGTCATCATCGCTCTCCTCAGTGGCGGTCACGTTCTCCTCGAAGATGTGCCTGGCGTTGGAAAAACCCTGCTAGCGAAATCCCTAGCGCGGTCGATTAATGGCAAATTTCAGCGCATTCAATGTACCCCTGACCTCCTACCGTCTGATGTCACAGGCACCAATATTTGGAATCAGCGGGATCAAACCTTTGAGTTTGTTCCGGGTCCCGTTTTTTCTAATATTTTTCTCGCAGACGAGGTCAACCGGGCAACCCCCCGTACCCAATCTGCCTTATTGGAAGTCATGGAAGAACAGCAAGTCACGATTGATGGGGAGACGCGTCCGGTCAAAAAGCCTTTTTTTGTGATTGCAACGCAAAATCCCATTGAATACCAAGGGACATTTCCCCTGCCAGAAGCCCAAATGGATCGGTTTGCGCTGTCTTTAAGTTTAGGATATCCCACCGCAGAAGAAGAACTGCAAATGCTACAGCGTCAAGGCACTAGTTTGGAGGCCTTACAACCTTCCATTTCCCCGGAAGACGTTATCGAATTACAGCGTCAAGTCTTGGCAGTCAAAGTCGCTACGCCTCTACAACAGTATATTCTGAATCTTGTGCGGGCTTCGCGGGAAGATGAAGAGGTGAGGTTAGGGGTTAGCCCTAGGGGAACGGTTGCCCTGCAACGGGCGACGCAAGCCCTCGCTTTTCTTGAAGGGCGAGATTATGCCATTCCTGATGATGTGAAATTTCTTGCTCCTTATGTGCTTTCCCATCGGTTAATTCCAGCGGGAGGACGCAAGGAAAAAGTGATTGTTGACCGCCTCTTAAGAGCGGTTCCTGTGGAGAGTTGAACTTTGTTTTCGTCTCTCTAATCCTAAGCTGGCAATACTGAGAGTGACAATGGCAACCCCAATCATCTGTCTGGGATCGAGGGTTTCTTGCAGAATGAGCCAAGCCACCACTGCGGTCAGTGCCGGCTCGATCGAGCCCACTAAAGTAGCCGTTGCTGCCCCCACTAAGCGAATTCCTAAATTAGTAAAGACTAATCCCCCAAGGGTGATCAATCCTGATGCCGCACTCCACAGCAGTAACGGTAACCAAAGGTTTTGGGGAATGGTAATTTGTAAGATCAAGCCCGTCAAACTGGACAAAAGAAAGAGTAGAAAAAAGGTAATGAGGGAAAAAGAAATCGGATGAAATTGTATCAAAGCATTTTGAGCCGTAAATGCATATAATCCAAAGCCAATGCCTGCCCCCAAAGCACACATCATGCCGAAGGTAAATTGCGAAGAAAGATTCCCTTGCAACTGCGGAGTCACTAAAATTAAACCGAGCATCACACCCGTAATAATGCCCCAACGCCAGCGATTTGGCGCTGCGCGATCGCGCCACCATCCCAACAACATTGCGACAATGGGGTGGATAAAAAAGAGCGTCACTGCAATGCCCGCGGGAATATTACCAATCGCTAAATAAAGGAGAATCACCGTGACAAAATAAATTGAACCGCTGAGTAAAGCGGATTTTAAGCGCATTCCAGCTTGGGCAATTTCAGTAAAAGTTTTCGGATAAATCCGCAATGCGATTAAACTCAGGAAAAGCACCATAAAAAAAGTGCGAGTTTGCAAAAAGAGGACAGTATGCTCAAAGTTAGACGGTAAGATCCCGCCAATTTCTGCATTGCCTTGAAAAAATACGCGGACAATCACATTTTGCAGAGACAAAAAGCCACCTGCCAGTAACATTACTAAAATACCAAGCATAAATAGTCATTCAAAATAAAGTTGAGGATGGGAAGCAAAAGATAAATTTTGCAGTCATTAGAAACCAACACCAATTACCAATTGATTGAATCCAGAGTTGTTGTTTCTACATGACCCAGTTTTTAGCAGACAACCTATAATAAGGCATAATCCTGAAAAAACAATTTTTAGGGTACTCAATTAACTCAATTAATTGATTTGGGTCAAGTTTGTCCCCTGTTCAACTGGTAAGTCGAATCATCTATATATTGATTACCTATGTCCTCCTTATCGAATTCAACTATTCTTGTTACCGGTGGTGCCGGCTATATCGGTTCCCACACTGTTCTTGCCTTACAAGCGAAAGGCTATGATGTCGTTATTCTTGATAACTTAGTTTATGGACATCAGGATATTGTCGAAAATAACCTCAAGGCAGAATTAATTGTTGGCGATACCAGCGATCGCGCCCTCCTTGATCAGATCTTCCAGACACGAGAGATTGCCGCAGTCATGCACTTTGCTGCTTATGCTTATGTGGGAGAATCCGTGACCAATCCCGCCAAATATTATCACAATAATGTTTTTGGTAGCCTAACGCTTTTAGAAGCGATGCAAAATGCAGGAATTGATAAATTTGTCTTTTCCTCTACTTGTGCCACCTATGGCGTTCCCGAAACGGTTCCGATTCCCGAAACCCATCCCCAAAATCCCATTAACCCTTATGGAGCAAGTAAGTTAATGGTAGAACGGATCTTGCAAGATTTTGATACCGCTTATAACTTGAAATCCGTCATTTTCCGCTATTTTAATGCCGCTGGGGCCGATCCCTACGGGCAAGCGGGAGAAGATCATAACCCGGAAACTCATCTCATCCCCTTAATTTTACTCGCTGCCTTAGGCAAACGGGATGCCATTAAAATCTTTGGTACTGATTACCCCACCCGCGATGGTACTTGCATTCGCGACTATATTCACGTTACCGATTTAGCCCAAGCGCATGTCTTAGGGTTAGAATATTTGCTAGCCGGTGGAGCGAGTGAAATCTTTAATCTCGGTAATGGCAATGGTTTTACCGTGCGAGAAATGATAGCCACTGCCAAAGCAGTCACAGAAAAAGATTTTACCGTAGAAGAAGCTGACCGACGCCCCGGCGATCCACCGATGTTAGTGGGCAGTAGTGAGAAAGCGCGTCAAATTTTGAACTGGCAACCTGAATATTCTGATTTAAAGCAAATTATTGGTCACGCTTGGCAATGGCATCAAAAGCGACATTTTTAGCTGAGATTAAACCTGAATCAAGTTGTTTTACTTTCTGTGTCGGCAATGCTATTTTTCTTTACTGATTGTTATGGGTTGCTTGCTTTTTCTTACCGGTCTACTGTCAATTTATCTTGCTGTTGCCACAGTTTTAGCCCCGCAACCGCAAGCCATTCGTAACACGTCTACCTAACGACCAAGCTCACCGGCGGCAATGGAGGGTAGCGGAATTGCCGTCCGAGTGCAGCGCCTTGTTAGCTGTAGAACGATTGCCATTACGATGCCTCCCAAGGAGAGCAAATATCGATTAAACAACCATTAGGATCTAGTGTAAGAAAACGGCGCTGTCCGTAAAACTCATTGCGTGGTTCTTGAATTATTTGCAGCCCCATTTCAATTGCTTTTTGATAAGTAACGTCTACATCCAATACTACAAACGTTACATACATACCTGTAGGTTTTTGTTGGTATTGCTCAGGTACTAATTCATGATCCCGCTTTATGATTCCGTATTCGAATTCCGAATTATCTGGCACACAAAGCTGAACATACCAATCACTGTCGTATTTGACCTTTAACTTAAGAAGGTCAACATAGAATTTTTTACTGCTTTGCAGATCGTCTGTGCAGATGTTTGTAAGAATTCTCATCTCTATTCCTGCAGCTAACTATTTTTTTACTATAACGGTCTCACCGGTCATCAAGCTTGATTTCCTTTACTTTTTCTGAATTGAAATGAGTCCATTATGATGTCATCAAGGTTGCGCTAGCGCGATCACCTCTGGCAGCGAGCTTCGCTTGATCGCGAAATTTCAACTTCATGCCTTCCCATCCTTAAACCTTTCCATAATTCTTTGAGTTGACCGGATAGCTTGTAAATTTCTCAACCTGGATCAATCCAAGGTTTGCCAACGCGCCCCAGTACTTGTCGTTTAAAGGCGATACTGAAAAGGGTAATTTAACGTTCCTTGTCCCTTGATCCTTTAACCTTGTCCCCATCTTTACCAATCAATAGGGAGGCTGATTCGAGAAGTATTGCAACGTGCCCTTGATTATCAAATCCACTCGAAGCATTGGTTAGACCAATCCTTTTTTTTTCATTCCAGCGCCTTCCACATCCAGATGTCCGGTCTATTTTTACCATTTGCGTTTGGGACAATTCCCACGATCATGTATCCACACTTCTCATAGAATTCATAAGGATGATTCCTGAGATTCCTGATCTTTTTAATCTCTTCCCAGATGTTGTCCCTGCTAATGGTGACTTGAGATAGCGAAGTCCTGAATTGTTCATCGTCTGTCCCAAGCACTATTCCGATGATTCCTTTTTCCTTGGCGATTCTCTCTATTTCTTCTAGTAGAGTTCTACCAATCCCTTGCCTTTGATGCTGAGGATCAACCACCAGGGGATGCATTTCCCAGGTCGTCTTGTACATCGGACGTAGCCCAATCCAGCCGAGTAATGTGTTGCCCTCGCAAAGCCCGATACAGACGTTTGGGTCTTGTATACATTCGACTACTTCCTTGCGCGCACTTTCATCGTCGGACCAGGCATAGTTTTCCAGTTCACGGAAGGTTCCTATCAGTAGGTGCGCGGCTTGGCTCATCCATTCCTCTGATTCCGATATTGTACAGAACTGACGAATTCTGTCAACCATGTTACTTTCTTCTTGTTTGTCTTCATTAGGGCGGAACACGCCTACCTAACGGCAAAACGCAGCGGCGGTAGATAATCTCAGCAACTTCACTGCAGCACCCTTTGTCAGTCCGCTGCAGTGAAGTATTAGCCTCTCGCTGATTGCATTTTAGTTTCGTTTCATCGTGAGTGACTCATCGCTCCTGCTTACAATCTTAAACCTGAAACGCTCATAAAGCCGCACTGCTGGATTATCTGCGGAGACGCTCAACGAAATAGACGATTTCCCCCACTCAGATGCAAATAAGCGGCTCAGCAATTTTGTGCCTATACCTTGACCACGATATTCAGGGAGAACTGCGATACTGAGTTCAGAGGTGTTGTCATTCACATAGCCATAACCTTTGTGTTCTCCTATTGGCAAGCGTAGCCATACGGCACCAATAGGTTGGCTGGTGAGTGTATCGCTACTAAGAAAACCACAGTCGCCCTCACGCCCCCAATCTTGAACGTAGCGAGCAAGTTCTGGGATTTGGACGATCTCTCGTGGCAAAGTAGTTTGCCCCTCAGGTACGTGTATGGCTTGATACAACATTTCCCAGAGAAATGGCTCGTCTTCTAATTCGAGTGGTCGAATAATGCAGTTCATAATCTCGGTTTGCATCAAAGCTGTGCGTGGCAAGCTAACTATTTATGATGCGGAAACTTTCTGGATGTCCCACTGTATGGATTGACGCTCCCATCACCGGAGGTGAGGGATTCTTGGGCTGAGTCTTGCCTCCATTAACTAAGTTAATTTTGGTCTTACGGTCTCATGTCCTACCTGACTACACCTTTTACAGCAAGCGCTCTTAAAGGTAGCTCCCCAAGCGTTTAGATTTCCGTCCGCCCGACGGTATCGTAATTTATTTTGATCTCCCGCCCTTGATACTTATCGATCAGTGGAGCAATGGGGCAAGCGGTTTTCGATACCCACTTGGTGCAGTTAGCCTTTTTCCAGCCGGAGCAAAGCGTGAGGATAGGTTCGTACTACACGACTAATCCAATATCCCTCCTTTAGCTTGCCAAAATCATACCACACAACTATCCTGATTCATCCCATCATCTGAGATGAGGGTCTTCTCAGGATGACAGATAAATTAAAGAATTTTTCGGGAGATCCTTTCGTGGAAAAATCTCGTCAAAAACTCCTTGAGCAGGTTATTACTTGATGGAACTGGATTAAGATCAACAGCATTCTACTCTCCTGAAAGTGAAGGAAGTTTGGAAAGTAAGCTTGGGGAAGATGACTGAGATGAATCCTCTTTCGATGAATTAATCGCCTGAAGCAATAAATAGTTCAGTAAAGTGCGAACAGCAATAATTGCGGCTAATCGAGCAATATCATCCCAGCGGCTAGAAATCATTGTCTTGAGAATCGTTGCACCAATCAAAAAACTCAATCCCAAAGAAAAAGAATACCCCATCGCAAGGCGACTGTGCTGAAAAGCTTCTGTGGTTTCAGGGCGAAAGAAACCGGCTTTGAGAAATATAAACAGTGCCTTGGTTACGCCAATGGCAATGACAAACAGAGCCAGCAACTGACACAAGCTGGTCAAAATACTGTTGAGTAGAACGACTAACGCTGAAATTTCTGCACTTACCACATCCAGTGCCATAGCACCTCCTCAATCAATGCTGACATGACAACATCCACTGGGATAGTTCAAGTCATCATTCAAGATCATTTTTTTTACTATAACGGTCTTACCAGTCATCAAGCTTGATTTCCTTTACTCTTTCTTCATTCTCCCCACTAAACTAAAGTTATAAAAGTTTTCCGGCAAAACTTCTATAAGTATGGTTAATACTTCTTCTGATAAAACTTTAACTGAAACTTGGCAAGCCATGAGTTGGCAAAGCTTTCAAAAGCTAACTCATCAACCGAAATCTGAGCAGGCTCGATTTTACTATGATCACGGCTACATGAAAATTGAAATGAGCCCATTAGGATTGAATCATGGACGAGATAACGCGATCGCTGCCAGGGTAATTAGTTTACCAACGTTACAAATGACCATTGTTGAAGAAGCACTTGAAAAGGGGAGAACTACAGATGACGGTACAATTAACCGTTGGCTCATTCAATTATTTAGCGAATAAGGAGAAACGTCAATCGTTTGAGAGGGGATAATTAAAAACAATAGCATCAAGATCTCAAGATGTCTCCTCAAACTCCTGACTACAAAATCCGGCGCTTTCAAGCCAGTGATGCCCAACAAATTGCGCAACTCTTTCACGATACAGTCCGCAAGATCAACAGTCGAGATTATTCCCCTTCTCAAGTCAAAGCCTGGGCACCGGATCAGATTTACTTCCGCAATTGGGCAGTAATCTGTTCCCAATATTACACCTATGTGGCGGATTGCAAGGGAACGATTATTGGCTTCGGTGAATTAGAAGCCAATGGCGATATCCATTGTTTTTACTGTCATCATAACTATCAAGGCTGTGGTGTCGGTCGTCGAATTTACCAAGCAATTGAAAGCCAAGCAATTCAACTGCAACTCCCTCGCTTAGTCACAGCCGCTAGCATTACCGCCAAGCCATTTTTTGAGAAGATGGGCTTTTCCGTAGTGAATCAACAGTGTGTCACTCGTCGTGGAGAAACCTTTGCCAATTACCTGATGGAAAAACACCTTTGAGCAATCGTCTTTGATCTGGTAAATTTATTTCAGACCGATTGGTTTCTTAATGATGTCGAAAGCACAAGCCACTCGTCAGTGGATTATTGAACAAGCTGCTGAAATTTTTAATCAGTATGGTTACAAGGGAACCGCCATGTCTGACATCATGCAGGCAACCGGCTTAAAAAAAGGAGGGATCTATAACCACTTTCGGAATAAAGACGAGTTAGCCTTAGCGGCGTTTGATTATGCAGTCCAACAACTCGAACAGCGTCATCGCCAAGTGCTGCACACTCATCGTCATGCCATTAACCGCTTACAACTGATGGTGAAAGTCTTTACCGCCACTATCGAAGATCCGCCACTTGCTGGCGGTTGTCCAATTTTGAATACGGCTGTTGATAGTGATGATACCCATCCCTTACTACGTCAGCGGACGCAGCAAGCCATGGATCATTGGCAAGTAATGATTGAGCATATTATCAATCGCGGTGTGAAACGGGGAGAAATCCAAGCCACTGTTGATGTTGAAATGACGACAACTGTTTTTATTTCCGTGCTCGAAGGAGGCTTAATGATGAGTAAGCTTTATGACGATCGCGCTTATCTCGATCGCGCTCAACAACATCTCCTCAACTACATCGATACGACCCTCAAACCCTCACAATCAGATTAGCTCATTTTTTTTACCTAAAACAGACCGATTGGTCTTTTATAGAACGGAGAAAATTATGCTGACTTTTTATTATCATCCCCTTTCCCCCGTTGCGCGCCGAGTTTGGCTCGCCTTACTCGAAAAACAGATTCCCTTTCATCCTGTCTTGGTTGATTTACGCGGGGAACAAAATCAACCGGAGTTTCTGGCGTTAAATCCCTTTCATCATGTACCAGTTATTGTTGAGAATAACTTACGACTGATTGAATCCTTAGCAATTTTGGATTACTTGGAAAAGCGTTATCCTGAAATTACTTTGTCACCCCACTCCGCCCCTGAATTCGCCAAAATGAGAATGGTGCAAATGGTAACGACCAATGAAGTGATGCCCAAGTTACCCCTGGTTGCCAATGCAGAAGTGCAACCCTTAACGACTGAACAAGAAACAGATTTAAATACCGGTTTAGGCTTTCTGGAAGCACAACTGGCACAGAATAACTATTTTGGCGGGGATACCCTCAACTTAGCCGATATTGTGGTCGGTGCAACCGTTCCTTTATTATTTCGCTTGGGTATCGCTGCGGATCCTTATCCTCGTCTCCAAGCCTGGCAAGAAAAATTATCCACCCGGGAAGCTTGGCAACAAACTGAACCCAATGCAGAAGATTTTGCCCAGTGGAAACGCTATATCCAAATTACAATCAAGCGCTACCAGCGTCAAAAACAGTCGAGATGAGTCATGACTTTGCCTAATATCAAGATTTCTCAGTTACGCGCGTTAGTTGCCGTTGCCCAACATCAAAACTTTAGTCAGGCGGCTTTGGAACTTAATGTGTCGCAATCAGGAATTAGTCACGCGATCGCGTCATTAGAAGAAGAATTAGGTGTTCAACTGTTGCATCGGGGGCGATATGGGGCGCATCTGACACCTGTGGGCGAACAAATTGTTCAACATGCAGCAAAGGTATTGACCCATCTTTCCGATATTGTCAGCGCGGCACAACACGCGAAAGGATTAGATGGGGGAAGGGTGCGAGTGGCAACGTTTCGCAGTCTGGCGACGCATTTATTGCCGGAAATTTTGGTGAAATTTCGGCAGCGCTTTCCGAATATTAAAGTGACAATCACCGAGTTTGAAGAATGGACGGAATTGGAACAAGCTTTGCAGCAAGGGAATGCTGATATTAGCTTAAGCGATCTGCTCAATCCCAACGACTTTGACAGTTTTGAATTACTCAGAGATGAATATGTTGTCTTGCTACCTCCCAATACAGTGGTTCATCAAGAGACAAAAACACTAACCTGGGAACAACTGGCACAGTTTCCTCTCATTCTTCCCAATAGCCAAAGTTGTTCTAGATATATTGAGCCTTATGTGCAACAGGAAACAGTTCCTCTAGAGGTAGCTTACCGGATTCGTGGCGACTCGACCATGATGAGTTTAGTGAAGCAAGGCTTAGGCGCTGCCATTTTACCCCGTCTGGCGGCTGAACCGATCCCAGAAACCATTCATGCCTGTAATTTACCAATTCCCCTAGAGCGCGTGATTTATGCGGCGATGCGCAAAGATGCCCTGCACACACCGGCAACTTACGCTTTCCTAGAAACACTACGGGCATTTCAGCATTAATTCAGATATCAATTTTACTCATAGAACAGATGCAGCTTACTTTTTGATCCTTCCTGAAATGAACTCTACAGTGAATTTAGAACTTCAAAAAAATATCTTTTCAGGAGAGCTAAGCGATGAGACGAAGCCGTGTCTTATATGAAAAAGTCCTCGTTTCGCATCAAATTATTCCCTATACTCAGCAGCGAATTCAACCCCAAGCAATTCAACGTCCTTTGCATCAACTGTGGGAGCATTTAATCACTTACTTAACGCGCCCCCCTGAACCAAAAGTTCGTAAAAGATCAAATCGTCGCGGAGAGATTTGGTGGGACGTTTATGATCCCTATACTAATCTCAAAGCAAGCTTTACTTCGGAATCAGAAGTGAGAATGTGGTTAGACCAACGCTATTATCAATAGCTTTCTTGTATGGGGTGGGTTGGATTAAGGAAAACAAACCTAGCCCCTGATTTGATTAATGTTTATTAGCAATTCTTATGCTCATGAAGTACATCCTTTTTTCCCTATTCCCTAAACCGATAATTTTGTCCCTCACCCGCTTAGGAAGTACTACATGACAATGAACCCAGAAAAAAAAACATCACTATTCGGCACAACTAACTTGGCAAGGGAATCAAGGTCAAGGAACAGTCAATTATCGGAGTTATCAACGCACCTATGAGATTAAAGTGGAAAATAAGCCAGTCATTATCGGATCAGCCGATCCAGCTTTTCTGGGGAATCCAACCCAATATAACCCAGAAGAATTATTAGTCGCTTCTTTATCTGCGTGTCATCTCCTTTGGTATCTCCACTTATGTGCCGATGCATCAATTATTGTTAGTGACATCTTCCCATCGTTCATCCTACGGATAGAACGCGGGCTTCTCCATCTCGTTTCCGAGACTTCGCGTTTTTAAGTGAGGCGAG
>JAAANX010000035.1 GCA_009909085.1 Cyanobacteria bacterium GSL.Bin1
TAATACTAATACTTTTATCAATAAAATTGATCATTTGAAAAATCGAGAATTTGGTCATTCTGATATCAATGAATTGGAGTTAGTTGCTAATGACTGGTATCAAAAAAAGGATCAAGTTAAATTAATGAGTAAATTTAATTTGAATAGCAATCAATAGAAACATAAAATTGTAATTTGTAACTTGAGATATTAATTAATCCCAAAATAATCCAAGAAATCACTTCTATTTTGTTTAAGCCAAGTTTCAAATCTTAATGTTTCAAGGACAGCATTTCTAATCTGCTCATGATTCACTTTTCCTTCCTTGACCCAACCCGTCCAGTACACTAATGCACTGACTCGCTGTAGTCGCCAGAGGATGATGATTGCTTCTTTTTCCGGTTGACTTAAAGAGCGGGAAAATTCATAACCACTGCTAAAGGCTCGAATAATTTGTTCAAAGTGTTTTTCTCTCCAAGGAAATAAAGCTAATTGATTTAAGCTACCGAGACAATCCAATAATCTTAAATCATACGTAGCAAACTCAAAATCTAAAACAGCTACAACTTGTGTTCCATTGACTAAAATATTAGATGTAATGAAGTCGGCATGGATCGTCTGCATGGGCAGAGTTTTATATAGGACAGGAACAGATTCCATTAAATCTGTTAGCATTTGTTCGACAGCAGCCTTTTCCTCGCCAACAAAATTCAAAATTTCAGGAATCGCTAAAGGATTGGAAATTAAGGGATGAATTTGATTGAGACTTCCCCAATCAGGAAGATGAGCCAGTTGTCCATTAGGATCGAATTCACTGAGTGCTGAATGTAACTCTGCTAAAGCAGAACCTATTGCTTGCACTTGCTTTAGATTTTGTCGATTAGGAGGTTCTCCGAAGAGTTTACGAAATAGAGCAACTCGTATAGAAGTTTCTTCACTTTCTAGATTGACTAATGTTTTACCAGAATCGGTAGGCATTGGAGGAGATACAGCAAATGATAATATTTTCTCTTTCAAGAAAGTCAGTAACGTATGCTCATAGTCAATTTGTGATTGAGCGGTCGTAGCAGCATAAACTTTCAAAATAAATGAGTGATATTCTGTGTTAACTAAAAAGGTTGTGTTGGTTCCTTCTGGATGAATTGGGGTTAAGACAATCTCCTCTAAAAATGACCAAGTGTTGAGGATTTTTCTTTTTAATTCTGGGATTTCCATTAGCAAAGATCACTCAAGTTTTTGTTACTAGTAATAAAGTATTCAAGTCTCATTTACTCTAACTCTAATTCATAGCGTTGTATCGTTACTATTTGTCCCCAGCAACGTTGAGTGTTCTCATTCGTTATTTCAAATCCGACTAAATTTACAAATCAGTTAGACTCTAAAGCAAGCTGCATCCGAACATTACCTCTTTCCAATCGGGATGATAGGTTGCCAGTATTACACTCATATTCCAATTCAAGTGATACCTTACAAGCTGATCCAGTTGCATTAGACTTAGCACAACAACATCTCGAAGCACAAGGCTTAAGGCTTAGAGTCGAGTCAATCTTGTGAGAGCTTCGACGGATGACACTTCTCTTGCAAGCTCAAGTTATGATTTTGCGATCGCTCGACTCCTCTTTCAACATTTATCTGATCCCAGCCCAACCGTCCAAGAGGTTTTCAGGCTCTTGAAACCGGGGGTGGGTTTTCTGTCACTGATACTGATGGCGAATTATTTTGGTTGATTGATCCTCCCTTGCTCGATCTCAACGCCATCTCTCGAAAGCTCAGTCACGCTCAGAAACTTCAAGGCGGTAACCGTTTGGTTGGACGACACCTCTGGCGGTTATTAAAAGCAGGGGGATTCGAGGAATTATCTTTGGAATCTATTATTGCCTCTAGCGACGAATTGGGCTTAGAGAAATTTTTATACCAAATTGACCCCAATCTCCTCCTTGATTTAGTGAATTTGGATATGATGACTTCCGAAGAATGGGAAGAAATTTGTTCACTGAGAGAACAGTTTTTGCAATCCCCTGATCCGATAATCCTAATGCAATGGTTGATCTGCTACGGCCAGAAAAAACAGGTATGAATGAATTGAGTTTTCTGGAAGAGAGCGTTTCAGGAAATCAATGAAAAGACGAACTTTCAAGGGAATATAGGTACGAGAGGGATAAAGTAGCCAAGCTGCGGTGTGAAAGTCAGTTGCTGTACTTCATAATGGGGAAAGACATTAACCAGCGTCCCTGCTTCTACATCGGAATCAATGAGCCAATTGGGAAGCAAGGCAAGTCCCATTCCCGCTAGTGTTGCTTGTTGAAACGCGATCGCGTTAGAAATAATCGTCCGTCCCGAAACTGGAACTTTTTCCATGATGCCTTCTTGATCACGAAAAATCCAGCGCGATCGAAACCCTGGCAGGGAAAACAGCAGACAGTTATGGTCTTGAATCTCCTGCGGCTGTTTTAGCGTCCCGCATCGCCTCAAATAGTCTGGGCTAGCGCAGACACGATACTAGGTGGGCATGAGTTGTTGAACAATTAAGCTAGAATCTTCAAGTCATCCCAAACGAACCGCAAGATCGATTCTTTCTGCGAATAAGTCAACCACTGCATTTGTTAGAAGTAAATCCACAGTAACCTCAGGATACATTGCTTGGAACTTGGGCAACAGGGGAACAATACAAGTCTACCCAAAAGAAGTAGAAGCCGTGACCCGAAGCGTGCCCCTAGGTTGTCTTGAGACATCTTTTGCCAAATAAATGGCCTCTTGCATCTCCTCCACTAGAGGCTCAATCCGTTCAAAATAAGCATTACTTGCTGAACAAGCGAACCTTGTGATGAGCATGGCTGCTGATGATGAAGCCTCACAACAGGTCTGGCTGAATGCTGAGATGGGCACGCTCAGAGGACTTCATCAAGATGCGATCGCGCTGGAATCGAGTACGTTAGGGGTATCAGGCAACGGTATGAGGCTCCAATCGCTCTTCGCCCTCAGCTCGTCGTTGCTTTTTGCGCTGTTTCTATCTTCAGCATGATTGCAGGTGGCTCCCCTAATTCTCTGATAAAGTAATGTCTGTATAGGTCTACTGCCGTGTTCCCAAAAATTGGCCAGAGATGAAACACGCCCCTATTCCTTCAGAACTCCCTTTGCTGGGGACCAAGCTCTACCTCCCCAAATGGTCGGCTGAGCGGGTCTTGCGCCCGAGACTGATTGATCGCATTGACTCGCAGCGCAAATTAACCCTGGTCTCAGCCCCAGCCGGATTTGGCAAAACGACACTGCTAGCCGAATGGGTAGCAGCCAACCCCACGAGACCTGTGGCATGGGTTTCCTTAGACCCGAGTGACAATGATCCGGCGGTTTTCTGGACCTACGTGATCACTGCTCTGCAGAATATTCAACCCGGCCTCGGTGAGCGATCATTCCAGTTACTGCAATCACCGCAACCCCCTCCGATTGAGTCGGTCTTGATGACGTTGCTGAATGAGTTGGCTGCTGTAAAAGCAAATGTGGTTCTGATGCTGGATGATTACCATGCGATCGCAACTCAGGCCATTCATGACGGAATCGGCTTCTTACTCAGCCATTTGCCGCCCCAGATGCATCTGATGATTGCCAGCCGTGCCGACCCGCCCTTATTCCTGGGGCGGTTAAGGTCTCATGGAGAATTGACCGAGCTGAGAGTGGGCGATCTGCGGTTTACACCGGATGAAGCTGCCGCCTTTCTGAACCAGGGGATGGGGTTGGCGATCTCGGCGGCGGATGTGGCTGCTTTAGAAAAGCGAACTGAAGGCTGGATCGCCGGGCTGCAGTTGGCGGCTCTCTCGATGCAAGGACGAACCGATCTACCCGGCTTCATTGCTGCCTTCTCTGGCGACGATCGCTACATCGTGGACTATCTGCTGGAAGAAGTCCTACAGCGACAGAGCGATCGCATCCGCCACTTTTTGCTGCAAACTGCCATTCTATGTCGCTTAAGCGGTTCTCTATGTGATGCCGTTACGGACCAAAACAATGGACAGGAAATGTTGGAAACGCTGGAGCGTAGCAACCTGTTTATCATTCCACTGGATAACAAGCGCCAGTGGTATCGCTACCATCACCTATTTGCCGATGTTCTCCAGGCCCATGCCCCCACAGATTGGCCAGAACAACTGCCCAGGCTACACAGAAAAGCCAGTGAATGGTACGAGCAGCATGGTTTATCCTCTGATGCGATTCGTCATGCCCTGGCTGCCCAGGATTTTGAACGAGCGGCAGGTCTGATCGAACAGGTGTGGCCTACTATGCGTCGGCGTCAACAGGAACCTACGGTGCTGGGCTGGATCAAGACGATCCCTGATGCAATTGTTCGCAATCGGCCTGTTCTCAGCGTTGCCTACGCGCTGGTGCTACTGAATGGTGGCCAACTAGATGCGGTAGAAGCCCTTCTGCAAGATGCAGAACGGTGGTTAGGCGAAGGGGGAAAAATGACTGCCTCAGATCAATCGCTTGCATTCTCTGCCACTGAGCGGATCGTAGTGGACGAGAAACAGTTTAGGGCTTTACCGGCAACGATTGCGAATACCCGTGCCTATTGGTCTCAATCGATTGGTGACGTAGCCAGCACCGTAACCTATGCCCAGCAGGCACTGGATTTGCTCCCAGCAGATGAAGAGTATGAGCGAGGAGCAACCGCAGCGCTTCTCGGACTAGCCTACTGGAGTAGTGGCAAGCTTGAAGCTGCTTATCGTTCTTTTGCTGAGGGGCTAGACACGTTTAAGCAGATGGGCGGCACCCAGACGACAGTTGGCGGTACCTTACTTCTGGCAAATATGGGCGTCGCGCAGGGTCGTTTTCGTCAGACGATTAGGCTCTGTGAGCAGGCTCTAGAAATAGCGACGCAGCAGGGCGAGGCTGTACTATCTGGCGCAGCAGAGCTATATCTTACCTTGAGCGAGTTGCGCTACGAGCAGGGGGATTTAGAAGCTGCCAGTCAGCTGCTTTTACGAGGGGAGGAACTGCGTCAGCAGATTTCTTTGCCAGTTTCGGAATATCTCTGGGGCGTTATGTGGGCACGACTGGAGACAGCTCAAGGCGACCTGGAGGCTGCGCTTCATCAGCTATGTGAGGCGGAGCGACTGTACTACAATACGCCCATTCCAAATGTGCGTCCGGTTGCCGCGCTGAAGGCGCAAACTTGGGTTAAACAAGGTAGGCTGGCAGAAGCACTGAGCTGGGTACGCGAACGGGGCCTGTCTGTAGAGGATGAACTGAGCTATCTGCGCGAGTACGAACACATTACCCTAGCTAGAATACTGATTTGTCAATACAAGCTTGATGTGCAAAGTCCTTCCTCTGAGAGATCCTACCTAGAAGAGAGAATTCAACAGAGTATCGATCTACTCGCCCGACTCTTGGAAGCTGCAGAAGCGGACGAGAGAACCGGCAGTACCATCGAAATTTTGGTAGTCCAAGCGCTGGCCTACGAAGCGCAGGGTGATCTACCGGCGGCGATCGCGTCGCTAGAGCGGGCCTTAACCCTAGCCGAACCAGAAGGCTATGTGCGGATCTTTGCCGAACCTGGAACCCCAATGGTGCGACTGCTACGGGAAGCTATGACTCGCGGCATCTCCCCCACTTACACTCAGCGACTCTTAACCGCGTTAGAAACCTGGGGACAGCAGCCCAAACCATCAGGCAATCGCCCCATCGCCCCATCGCCCCAGCCCCTAATCGAACCCCTCAGTCAACGGGAACTGGAAGTACTCCGATTACTCAACACTGAACTCTCTGGCCCCGAAATCGCCCGTGAACTGGTCGTGGCTTTGAGTACCGTGCGCACCCATACCAAGCGGATTTACAGCAAACTCAATGTCACCAATCGTCGCGCTGCGGTGAAACGGGCGGTCGAGCTAGAGCTAATTTAGGCGTTTGTCCCCACAAGCCCCGTCCATAAATCCCCACATTCAACCCCCACATGTGGGGACCCCGGCTCCCCAGATCCGTTCGTATCTTTGAGTTGTAAGCGCCAGTCGTGATTAGAGCAGGCGATCGCGAAGCGCTGACATGTCAGTTCACAACTCCCATGAACCAACCTCACCGTTCACCCGACGATCAGCCTCCCCTTGAGCAGTACGAAATTTGTGTCAGGGGTCATCTTGATCCTCGTTGGAGCGACTGGTTTGAGGGGTTTGCGATAACGCTCAAAGACAATGGTGAAACGCGGTTGTCTGGCCCGGTTGTTGATCAATCCGCGCTTTTTGGACTGCTGATGAAAGTACGTGATTTGGGACTACCGCTGGTCTCAGTCATGCCAATTCAACCTGAACAAACAGAAATTTCAGATAGGCAAACAGGAGGAGAATCATGAATTTGCAGAAGCAACTGCTGATGCTAGAAACAAAGGCAAAATTCTCGACGCTGTGGATGTTTTATCTCTTCAACGTCATCTTTCGAGATATCCACGAATTTGTTGAACCGGGCTTCATTGAACAAATCATGACTGGAACCTTTAATGGCATGCAAATCACCGAAGAATTGTTGCTTTTTGGTGGTTTTGTAGCCGAAGTGCCGATCTCAATGGTGCTACTCTCTCGGTTATTGCCCTATGGCCCCAACCGTTGGGCCAACATCATTGCCGCTGTGATTACCCTCGGGTTTGAAATCAACAACGGCACCACCGATTTAGACGATACCTTTCACATGGTCTTCGAAATGGCCGCGCTATGCTTCATCATCTGGTCGGCCTGGCGGTGGCGAAACCCATGTCTCAAGCAACCTGCGATTGGTCAAGAGGTGTCGTCATGAAGGACCATCAAAATGACCGTACGTTACTTCAATGACAAAAGAGAGGAAACCGATGAAAAAAGTTGCTGTATTTGGCAATACGGGTGGGGGAAAGTCTACCCTTAGCCAACGCCTAGCGGATATAACCGGACTGCCCTGGGTACCGCTCGATTCCATGCAATATAGGCCCGGTGGCGACGAAGTGCCCCATACCGAGTTCAAAGCAGCCCATGATGCGCTACTGAAACAAGACCAGTGGGTCGTGGACGGCTTTGGCTCTATGGATACCCTGTGGGAACGACTGGCTGTAGCCGACACCCTAATATATCTCGACATGCCCGTATGGCGGCATTACTGGTGGGTAACGAAGCGCTTCCTCCAAAGTGCCTGGGTACCGCCTGCCGGTTGGCCAGAGCGAAGCCCATTACTGAAAGGGACGCTGAAATCTTATACCATCGTTCGGCTGTGCCATACCAAACTGACGCCCAAATATCGAGACTATGTGGAGAGGGCAAAGGCGACAAAGCAGGTCTATCATTTGCGATCACGCCAAGATATCACCCAGTTCTACCAAACCATAGCCGCACTACCCAGGAGTTGAATCATGACTCAATCAATGAAATTTTGGGACAAAAGCGCCGAGAAATACGCTAAGCAACCCATTGCCGATGAAGCCGCTTATCAGAAAAAGCTGGCGGTTACCCGTGACTACTTTCGACCTGACATGGAAGTGCTGGAAATTGGTTGCGGTACGGGGTCAACGGCCATCCTCCATGCGCCCTATGTAAAGCACATCCGAGCCATTGATTTCTCACCCAACATGATTGCGATCGCCCAAGCAAAAGCCGCCGATCAAAACATCCAAAATGTCACCTTTGAGCAGGCCAGCATTGACGAACTGAGTGTCCCCGACAGCACTTACGATGCGGTGTTGGGCCTGAATGTTTTACACCTGCTCGACAATAAGGAAGCCGCGATCGCCAAGGTTTATGACATGCTCCAACCGGGCAGACCTTTTATCACCAGTACCGTCTGCCTGGGGGATACGATGGCCTGGTTCAAGTTGGTAGCCCCCATCGGTAAACTCTTGAGGCTGTTTCCGTTAGTCAAGGTCTTTACGATCAAAGACTTAGAGAAAAGTTTGACGGATGCAGGATTTGCGATCAATTACCAATGGCAGGCGGGTGAGTATAAATCGCCCATTGGTCAAGCGAAAATCGTCTTCATCGTGGCCAAGAAGGCTGAATAGAGTTGAAGGTTGAACACCGATCAACAAAGTTGCTGTATTTAGCAAACGATGGCAGCCGAATTCGAGTCCTAGGCACTTAAGAAATACCCGGTGAGTTGTGGGTTTAGCCCCTTTCTGATCGCGCGACTCTGCATAGCGTGACACCTCAACTCCTTGCTCCTAGCGACTCCTAGCTTTCTCACAATTAAATCCACTAAGTGCATAGCCCTCTGCAATCAGAGGGTCGATTTAACCATGCGATTAACAACAACAATCCCCCCATTAGAGTACTGGAGAACTGCTCCCAGTATCGACACCCTGAGATCGCGCTATGATGCCTCTGCTGATCATTGGGACAACTATTTGGCTCGTCTGGGTCAACTCCACGATTATCGTCTCCTGTTCAAAAGTCGGGCTGTTCGCAACTGCTTGAGCCATCTTGACCCCACCTCTCAAATTCTCGACTGCGGCGTGGGCACTGGAGCCTTCAGTCTGGGGCTTTTAGACAGTATCGCTCACTCAGTTCAGGTCTCTGGTGTCGATATTTCCTATCCTATGTTGACCCACGCTCAACAGAATTTGAAAAATCGGAGTCCAGCTCTCGATTTGCGATGGGGCGATATCCGGCGCTTACCGTTTGCCGATGAATCGTTTGATGCGGTGATTTTTGCCCATGTGTTGGAGCATCTGGCTGACCCCGTCGCCGCCTTGTATGAGCTGGCGCGAGTCCTGAAACCGGGTGCCCCGCTGATTGGCTCGGTGACTCGTAAAGGACTGGGTCAAGTACTGATGTCCCTGCGTTGGCACAACCGAGGTTACGCCTCCCATCAGCTAGACGCCTGCCTGCAAGCCGCCGGACTTGATGCTGTGAGGACGTTTGACTATGGTACGGGATGGTCGAGATGGATGTGCATCGCCGCGATCGCAGTTAAACCTAGAGGCGCGATCGCCCAATACCACCTCGATAGTTCTCAGCCTTTGGAAGGGTGATAATGCCGGATGAGTCTACCTAATTATGCATTTGGAGCTTTGAGCACATGAATCGACATCCCATAGAAGTTCAAATAGAAAGAGCCGATCAGGCGATCGTTGCAGAGAATTTCGACACGCTCTTGCAAATCTATACTAAGGACGCCATCTTGGTTATCGAGCCGGGGAGAATCGCGCAGGGGCGAGAGGCTATCCGAAAAGCCTTTGAATCTATCGCAATATATTTCAAGAACGGGTTGCAGGTGAGGCAGAATGGCATGGAAATACTTGAATCGGGTGATACCGCCTTAGTTTTAGCCAACACAGTAATTTCTGCTCCCAATCTGCCGGAAGTTGAACGCAAAGCAACCTATGTATTCAACAAAGATTCCCATGGAACTTGGTTGTGCTCAATTGACAACTCATACGGCCATGAAATTGTTTCAAACAATGCATAACAAATGTATGTGTGCAGCGAACCTGGCTGAGCAGAGTGAAGGGCCGCTTTCGACGCATTGCGGCGATCGCACATTCCCCGCTCTAGGCGCACAGATTGAACGACTTGAAGATTCACGAGGAGACACCTGCAATGAAACACTATTTCCACCCGATGAGTAGAGGTGTAACAACCGACTGGATGCTCACAGAGCTGGAAGCCCCGCATGAGAAGATCATCATTGATTTTTTCGCGGGCGAGAACAACACACCGGAATACCGCGCCATCAACCCCATGGGAAAGGTGCCAGCGCTTGAGGACGATGGCAGGATCGTAACTGAGACGGCAGCGATCTGTGCGTACCTGGCTGACAAGTACCTTGAAAAGGGTTTTGCCCCAGCGGTGAGTCCCCCTGAGCGGGCGCGTTACTACCGCTACCTGTTCTTCCCTGGGACGACGCTTGAACCGATGTTCTCGGTCAACCAGCTTGGAATCACCGATTTCAACCCTCAGTCCGTCGGCTGGGGAAATATGGGCAGCTGCATGGCGACGGTGGAGTCGATGACCCCCAAATCCGATTGGGTAATGGGCAAGCAGTTTACCGCCGCCGATGTCGTATTTGGTGGCACTTTGGATTTTGCCATGCAGTTTGGCTGGTTGAAGAACGCGTCACCGACAGTCGCGGCATATGTGAAGCCTAGACCCGCATACCAACAGACACATCCTCAAGCGGGGAATCAGTAAACGATCCCCTGTCGAAACCTCTCGGCGCTTTTGAAACCACACTCCAGGGCGATCGCCCAATACCACCTCGATAGTTCTCAGCATTTGGGAGGGCGATTATGCTGAATGCGTCTACCTAATCAACCTTACAGGGGAGTTATGTGGAATCATTCTCTCCAATTACAAGTTGGGTATCAAGATTAGAATATGGATATTGAATTTAGAGAGCTAGGAACAGTTGAAATATCGGATTTAGTCGAACTCATGAACAACCCATTGGTACGTAGGCACATGCCACTATCAAACGATAACTTCGGCGTTCGTGAATGTGAGTCTTTTCTGTCCGCAAAGGCAGCTTTGTGGCAAGAATACGGATATGGTCCTTGGGCTTTCTTTATTGATGATGAATTCGCAGGCTGGGGTGGCTTACAACCTGAAGATGGATATCCTGATCTCGCCTTAGTCCTGCACCCCAATCATTGGGGAGTCGGCAACATACTCTACAAAGAAATTGTCCGACGTGCGTTTGGAGAAATGAAACTTAAAGCAATTTCAGTGCTTCTGCCGGTCACTAGAAAAAGTGCCAACAGCCTTTTAAGACTAGGATTTCGGCAACATGGAACAGTCACGTTAGAAAACAAGCAATTCAACAGGTATTTGCTTGAAAAACCTGCGTACAGCAGGCACTCCAAAAATTGATATCCAACAATGCCTTGCAGCCAACCCACTTTCTGCTACTTCCCCTCGGTCATTCGCTCCGAGTGGGCTGCTGAAGGCAAGCGTTAGAAAGTGGAACTTCCTACTGGGCACGATAGGCTTTCGGTGTCATACCCGTCAGCTGCCGAAATTTTCGTCCCAAATGGCTGTGGCTGTTGAAACCGCAGTCAAGAGCAATTTCTACGACGGGTTTATCCGTCTGTTTCAACAACTGCTTTGCCCGCTCTACCCGTTGCTGCAGCAGATATTGGTAAGGCGACAGACCTAGTGATTGCTTGAAGAGGCGGCCAAAATGAAATTGACTCATTCCGACGAGTTCTGCTAGCTCAGCTAAGGTAATTTCGCTGCCCAAATGGGCATCAATATAGTCCAAAACCTGTAGAAGCTGATGTTGAGGGAGGCCGCCCTCATAAGTGGGCAACCCGGGTCGGGTGGTGGCGTGATGCCGCAGCAAATGCACTGCTAAAACATTAGCCAGTGAATCGGTATACAGCTGGTTACCAAAGGATGCCTGATGGAGTTCTGCCAGCAATAACGTCGCGATCGCGTCAACTTGAGGATCGCGGGTCTGGAATGCTGGGACGAGTTTGATGTGATCGCCATCTTGCCCCAACGTCTCCTCTGCCACCTGGCGCAAAAACGAATCTTGAAGCCGCATTTGTATGATCTGGACATCCCCCTCAGCCTGGGTTGCCAGCCTTGTATCTGCTGGAGTCACCAGTAAATCGCCCTTGCTGTAGAGTCCGGTATAGGTGCGACCCTCTAGCCCATGGGAAAACTTAAAGGGGCGCGGTGACAGGAACAAACCCAGGGTATGTTCATTCGGATAACGCCACACCTCTGCGTTCATTTCATTACGACAGACATGACGAACATGCCGAATCGCCAACGCTCCCCATTGCTGGGTCACATGCCATTCAGATTGAGCAGACCATTCCGATGATGAAAACGGGGCTTGAGACATGGGCATCGACAACGATACAGAACTAATCTGACATTGTGAGCAAACTGACAGCGCTCCTGAGCGGAGGCATCTCACCCCAGTCTAGCGTCCTGGGAAAAACTGATAGCAAGAATGTGCTAAGTCAGCGGGAATTAGATAGCGGCGCAGCCAGGTTTTCCCTAAATTGAGGATTAACAGACGAGTTTACGATTTAGACAACATGATACTGAGACTTTTTAGATCAGATGAGTCAGCTTGAACTATGAAAGCAATCGTTTTGACCCAATACGGATCTCCGGAGGATCTGGAGCTGAAAGATATTGAAACGCCTACGCCTAACGAGGGCGAAATCTTAGTCAAAGTCCATGCCTCCTCAGTCAATGACTGGGATTGGTGCTTGGTCAGGGGCACTCCCTTTTACATTCGACTGCTCTGTGGTTGGCGCAAACCTAACATCCAGATCCCCGGTGCGGAAGTCGCTGGTCGGGTCACAGCAGTGGGAGCAAACGTCACCCGGTTTCAACCCGGAGATGCGGTCTATGGCGACATTTCTGAATGCGGGTTTGGCGGCTTTGCGGAGGAGGTGTGTGTGCCGGAAAACGCCCTGGCTCTAATGCCTGAGAAGATGACCTTCCCTGAGGCAGCGGCGATTCCCCATGCCGCGATGTTGGCTGTACAAGGGTTAATTGATGCCGGACAACTGCAGCCGGGTCAAAAACTGTTGATCAATGGGGCAGGTGGGGGTGTGGGTACCTTGGGGGTGCAAATTGCCAAGGCAATTGGGGTTAAAGAGGTGACTGGCGTCGATCGCGCTAGTAAATTTGACTTGATGCGCTCAGTCGGGTTTACTCACACCATTGATTACACCCAAACCGATTTCACGGCAGGGCAAGAGCGTTACGACTTGATTTTGGATACCAAGACGAATCGTTCCCCTTTCCAATATTTACCAGTGCTCAATCCTGGCGGTACTTACGTGACTGTTGGCGGTTTAACATCACGCCTGTTCCAGGTCCTATTGTTCGGGCCAGTTATTCGTTGGTTGACCCAGAGAACTGTGCGTTTAGTTAATCTAAAACCGAATCAAGATCTGGCCTATGTCAACGGACTGTTTACAGCGGGTCAGTTGAAACCAGCGATCGATGGTCCCTATCACCTGAGCGAGGTTCCCAGGCTAATTCAGTATTTTGGTGCAGGCCAGCATCAAGGAAAGGTCATTATTGCTCATCAATTTTGAACTGGATCATGTTTTTATCTGATTTGGCGATGCCTCTCATTAATCCCCACATCTGGGGACAACGGCTCCACACATCTGTTTGTATTGTTGAGTTGTTAATGCCAGTCGTGATTAGAGAAGGCGATGGTAACTCCCATGAGTCAACCCCATTGTCCAGCCGAAAATCATCACTCCCTTGAACTGTACGAAATTCCGATCAAGGGACATCTTGATCATCTTTGGAGCCACTGGTTTGAGGGATTCGCGCTCGCACTAAAGGACAACGGTGAAACGCTGTTGTCTGGCCCGGTGGTTGATCCGGCTGCACTGTCTGGCTTACTAATTTGGGTAGTGCTGAATAGCAATGATACAATATCTTGAGAGATTGAAGTTAGCGAAAAAGATGAGCAATGAATTGCCCAAAATGTCAATCTTCCAAATTTGTCAATAATGGACGTACCCATTATGGAAAACAACGTTTCCGTTGTGCGGAATGCACCGCCGCGTTCCAACTGGAATTCATTCCAGTTGGGTCGGCGGTCAGGATTGTGGGCGACAATTTGTTAACAACCCTTCTCGTCAACCGATTTCTCAAGAAAAGCGTAATTTAATCGATAAATTACTCAAAGAACGTCTAGCTTTAGCAGCGATGGCTTCGCCGGCGCCGGAGGTGCATCGCGCGGGTAGCAGAAGTTTCGGAACGTTGGTTGCAAGACTATGTTAATCAAAAATATTACTTGACTGCTAAAGAAGCTCAAGTTACTCAAAAAGCGAGTGCTTAATTCGGAGGAAACCTCCGAATGCAAGAAGCACTCAAGACAAAAAGGGGAAAGCTAGTTCTAGAAATTGATGAAATGTGGTCTTTGCATTGGCTCCAAGAAGAACAAGGTTTGGATTTGGCTTGCCATTGACAGCTTAACTAAGGAAATTGTTGGTGTTTATGTTGGTGCGCGCGATCGCGCTTCAGCAAGAAAATTATGGGATTCCTTACCGTCAGTTTACCGTCAATGTGCAACCTGTTATACAGAATCGTCGCGCGTTCCCTAGCGCCGTACGACGGCGCGGGGTCGCTCCTCTTTTTGAGAAGCCTATCAAGAGATTTTACCCACTAAGAGGCATAAACCAGTTAGTCAACAAACTGGTCAAACCAATCATATAGAAAGATTTAACAATACGATCAGACAAAGAGTTGGAAGATTAGTTAGAAAGAGCCTTTCTTTCTCTAAAAAATTCCAGAACCATCTAGGAGCTATCTGGGACTTTGTTCATTACTACAACGCTAGCTTACAAAACTGATCATTACTATGCACGACTACCGAATTGATTTAACATGATTGTAACTTTCGGTCGGACTCAAAGATTACTGACCGAATCTTTTTTACCATACAATCCCCTCATTACCTACACTGTCTTGCTTTCCACTGCGTTGTCACCCCGTCAGATTGTGAAGTCATCCGTTCTCCGCCGTTAGACGACGGAACGGGGTTCACAAGCGCCGGAACCAAGTTCCGGCGACGACCCCTTGCCTGTGGATGACCGTTGCTCTTGTTCATCATAGAATCTTAAAAACGCAACGGCAATGGTGAGAATCGTTAACAGCGTTCCTGGAAGTAGAGAGAGGAAATTGCCACACTGACGATGTTTTCATTTTATCCGATCAGTTTGGAGTAAAACTCATTATAGAGAATTTTGCCGCAACTGTCCCCAGCTCACCCTTCAGCATTTTAAAGACCCCCCTCCTTTGTTATTGACCTTTACTTTAGTTACGGTAACCAATTTTCATCTAAGACTTGTTCTAAGGGCGCGATCTTCTAATGCAGTTAATTTCCTCTAATTCACTGCGACATCCCCTTGTGCCTGTAACCGTCAATAATGAGCATACCGTTCCCCTAGACTCAATAATTCCTGATGCGTTCCCCGCTCGATAATTTCTCCTTGTTCTAACACCAAAATTTGATCCGCCCGAGTAATTGTCGATAACCGATGCGCCACCACCAACACCGTCCGATGTGATTGAAACATTGCTAACGCCTGTTTCACCAACCGTTCCGACTGACTATCCAACGCAGTAATTGGTTCAATTGTGGAAAGGGGGTTGAGGTATCATCAATCTCTCCCCCCACTCCCCCGAAAAAATCACCGAGGCCGAGTTAAACGTCGAGTTGGACATAATCTTTTGCTGAGGTTACGAGATTATGCCGAAGATGTCTGGCAATTTTTAAGGCCGGGAGTCCCTTTTACCAATAATCAAGCGGAACGGGACCTACGGATGATCAAATGCAAGCAAAAAATTTCTGGGGGTTTTCGTACCGGTGAAAGTGCTGAGAATTTTGCCAAAATTCGTTCGGTGATTTCTACGGCGAGAAAACAAGGTCGAAACCTTCTGCAAGTTTTAACCCAAGTTTTGCGGAGTGAGGTGATTATTTTTTCTTAGATTCGAGGACCTCGTAAGAAAAAAGCGGATGCGACCCAGCCGTCGTCGCACAGCGGCTGGAACGCGCACCAAGCAGGATTTGGACAGTTTAATCTCGCGGTAAAATGGAAACGAAAATATCGAGGGAAAGTGGAGAAAGAGCCGTGGTATCTGCTGACCAACTTATCCGATTTGTCTTCCACGATTAAGGCTTACCACAAGCGGATGGGCATTGAAGCGATGTTTAAGGATTGTAAAACTGGAGGCTATAACTTGGAAGGCTCTTCCGCTTCCATTGAACGCTTAACTAATTTGGTTTTACTCATTGCTATCGCCTATACCCTTTCCACTCTCAAAGGACAATCTCTTCTCAGAAAAGGTGAGGGGCTGTCCTCGGAATCGCATTCCGAGGCTTGTAAGCCCCGTCCAAGATTGGGTGGAGAAATTGATGAGGTTAAATCGGAATAAGTTGCCTTTTTATCAAAGGGGGCTAAGAGCCATGGAACTCATACAACAAGGGCTTTAGCCTCCTTGTCACCCCGTGAGGCGCGTAGGTCTCCAGACCGAGCCGTAGGCATCGCTGTTTGAGTAGAGCAATCAACTTTTGAGGGCGCGATCGCTGTTACATGGTCAAGAAAAATTGAGAGGAAGCGCGATCGCTGTAACCAGAGTAGTTTTATGAAGAGCGCGATCGCGCTCTTTGATTCGGTGTCAGAGGCAATCACTGTTGTACCAGCAATCAAGCAACTGCAATTTCCAGATCAACTAACTCCAATCTTCTTCTTCATCTCTCCCGGCATGATAAACTTTTCTTTTATGGTGAATTTGACGAGTTTTTTCAAAGAGAGCTTCTTCCGTTAAATTCCATTGTTGTAAGAGTAAATCTAAATCTTGTTGTAAGGACTTAGCGCCGGGAAAATTTTGATAACGAATGCGCAAGCGAGCCAGTTCTGCTAAATTATGATCAGTAATATCTTCTTGAAAAAGCTGTTCAATAATAGCTCGATCTTGCTTTTCTCGTGGGTGTTTTTGTTCTGGAATTTGAGTCATTTTTCTAGCCGTTGATGATGTCTAAATGTGGTTTATTTGTGGGGATCACAACCCTTGATATAATTTATCTGGCGCCGCACCTCCCAGAAGCCAATGAAAAATTGAGTGCTCTTGATAGTACCCTCTCTGCAGGCGGACCTGCCACTAATGCTAGTGTCGCTTTTAGTTATTTAGGGAATCACTCGCGGCTGTTATCTGTATTAGGAAATCATCCCATTATCCATTTAATTACAACTGATTTAGACCAGCAACAAATTGAACATCAAGACTTACAACCTCGGTGGGAACAAACACCGCCCACATCATCAATTATTGTTACGCAAGCGAGCGGCGATCGCGCCGTTATTTCTTTAAATGCCGTCCGTTGTCAAGCCGCTCCCAATCAGATTCCAGAAGATATCTTATCAGATATTGATTTAGTTTTAATTGATGGTCACCAGATGGCAGTCAGTGCTGTCATTGCTCAACAAGCCCAGGCAAAAAAGATTCCGGTTGTAGTTGATGGTGGAAGCTGGAAATCAGGATTTGAAACCGTACTCGGTCATACCGACTATGCGATTTGTTCGGCAAATTTTTACCCGCCCAATTGTCAAACGCAAACGGATGTTTTTAACTACCTCAAACAAATGGGCATTCCTTATTCTGCCATTACCCAAGGCGAGCAGCCCATTCTTTATCAAACTCCTGAACATACCGGAAAAATTACGATTCCTAAAATTGCTGCTGTCGATACCTTAGGCGCTGGCGATATTTTTCATGGTGCATTTTGCCACTATATTTTACAAGCAGAATTTGAGAGCGCGATCGCGTCAGCTGGAAAAATTGCAGCGCAAGCGTGTCAGTCTTTTGGCACGAGAAATTGGATGAAAAGTAATCATTAGGACTTGGAAGATTTTTCGTAACAGGGTAAATGCATCTTAATTTTACCTACAATTTGGTCGAATAAAAGGCTATCTATTTTTGACCCAGTTGGTTGGTCTTGTAATTCATTGATGGCTAAAGGTTTCCAAAATTCAGTAAAAGCTCCAGGAAAACAGAATAATTCTCAATTAACATCCCACTTTTTAGAAGAGAGTTTTCTTCAAAACTTTTAAAACGCCCTCTGAGTCACTTTGTCCCGCAATAAAAAGGTTTTGATTTGATAAGCTTGAAGAGAGACCGCAAACTGATTATTTTCCATCTCATAGTAATGGTTTTCCTGCCAAGTTTCTAAAAAGTTGGTCTCACAGTAAGCATGAGTAGGAAAGCCAAACTGGATTGTTCCGGTTTGTTCCTCTGAACTTTGATTATACAAGCGCAACACCAGTGTTCCTTGTTCATCTGCCGGTTTCAAGGCTGATAAAATTATTTCCGGATTATCAATGGCGCAGAGAGAACCGCAACGCGCTAATTCTCCCACAGCATTGAGATAAGGTAAGTAAGGCATTTCTCGCACCCAAGCCGGATGAGAAAATTCACGGGCATAACGGATTATTTTTGATTGAGGCAAGTCTGCAATGCCATACGCCAATTCTGCACTCAGTTTCCGTTGACATTGGGCGCCTGGGGTAGGAACAGAAGGTCCCGCTTGACAAGGGCGAATGCGACCTTTCCCGACGGAGAGATCACCCACGGCACGATGTAAAGTAATCGCCACTTGCTCTCCCATTACTTCATATTCGGGTAAGCCCTGGTTGGCTACCCAAACTTGATAATCATCCCCAGAAAAGAGAATAAAATCGCCTTGGTGATGCGTTGGATAATCTAATTCTCCAGGGTAAGTTTGATACCGTTCGGGGTCGCTTTCTGGGGTGCGTAAAGCTGGTTTTTCACGTGAAACGAGGCGAAAATGTCCATCAGCTAGAGATTCCTTTGTGGAGAAGCCTAAAGGAAGGACAGCGCGTAATCGTCCATTCTCAGCCGTATTTTCATAGTGAATGGTAATTCCCACTGCAGCGTGCGGCGTCAGGGTGAGATCAACTGTTATGTTGAGCGTCGTTTCGCCAAAAATCCCTTTTTCTCCACTGTACCCTTTCGGAACGGTTAGCTGATAGCTTAAGCGTAAGGTATCTGTTTTCTGGGGATGAAGGGTTGCGGTTTTCAATGTTCCCCAAACAGGTTGAAATTCGGGAACTGGACTAAAGGAATAAGTATCCCCGCCATCCAATTGATATTCCAACTGGAGAAAGTCCGAGAAAGTCGTTTGTGTCGCTTTTTCTGTCGAGCGTTCCCCGGAATCCAATTCCGGGGCTTGCGCTCGACCGCATTCCGCGGTGAGGATAACTTGCTGATCTTTGATGGCAAGCCAATAGCGTTCGTTTTCTAAAACTAAGGGTTGGTCGGGAGGGGTTTCTGGTAAGGGTTGATGATCTTGGTAAATATGAACCAGTTGATAGCCTAAGGGGGGAAGGGTAATCGAGAAAGCAATATCATAGCGTCGTCCCCAAGTGGTTTCTAGGTAGCGCGATCGCGCTCTCGGGGCTTCCGTATGCAGTACACTAATTTTAATGGGTTTGCCGTGACCCTCACAGCCCGCTAAAGCCAAAGGCGGTAAGGGGTCTCCCCATTCTCCATCGGGGTTGGGAAAATAGATCGAGGTTTCCACTTGATAAGTCGCTTCCCAAGGATGGGAGTTAAAAACAAAAACATCTGTCGTGTATTCTCCTGTGTGTTGGGGTGGAACAAACCCCTGTTTTAATAGGCTTTCCAATTGTTCCACTAACATCGCGTCTCCCAACTGTTCAATTTGACGAAAGCGAAACTCATCATCGTCATGAACCCCATCCACACTACAGCCACAGATATCATCATGGGGATGGTTTTTCAGGAGTAGCCGCCACGCTTGTTCTAAAAACGGACGAACATCATCTCCGAAGCCAAAACTTTCTAGCCAGGCACTGATCGGTTCCACATAGCGCGATAATAATCGTTGCGCGGCATGATTCTGTTGCTTGAGATACATGCGCGTGGAATAAACACTGGCCAAAATGGGCTGGTCGGCATTGCCAATGAGATCGCCTTGGTAAGTTTCGTGAGACTGATTTTCTGCTTGAATCGCTGCAATAAATTCAGGAATCGTTCCTTGCGTTAATTCAATTCCTGCTACTGTTTCATTTAATTTTGATAATAATTCTGGGATTTCTTTTTGCACTGGCATATGATCAAAGCCATTACTCAATAAAAGCGTTTTTTCTCCTTGTAAAGGCAGCATTGTTTCTAATACTTGTTCGGTTTGTTTCTTTGCTAGATTTAAATTGGCTTCATGTCCTTCAAACCGTCCAAAAACACTAGGGTGACCTAATGCCCCAACGGGGAAATAACCTTCCCGTTGATAGATCGCTAAAACGCTTGAATGATCAGGGGCTTGCCAATTAAAAATTGCTCCATGAGTGGCTTTTGTTTCTGCATCCAAACCCCGCATAAAAATATAACTATCAATCTCAAATCCCCTTAAAATTTGCGGCATTTGGGCAAAGTGTCCAAAGGGATCGGGAAGATAACCCACCGCCATATAATTCCCGAATTTTTGACACCATTTTCGTCCAACTTGTAAGTTGCGGATCACGGCTTCGCCACTGACTAAAAATAAATCGGGCATAGTGTACCAAGGACCAATTAAAATCCGACCCGATTGAATTAAACTTTTAAGACGAGTTTCTTTTTCAGGTTTAATTTCGAGATAATCTTCTAAGAGAACCGTTTGCCCATCTAGGGTAAAAAAACGAAATGCTGCATCACTTTCTAGGAGATCAATTAACTCATCAATCATCCGCACGAGTCGATAACGAAACGATTGAAATGGAAGATACCAAGCGCGATCCCAGTGGGTATGAGCAACGACAATGCCTTGAATTGTTTTAGTTTTCATATAAGTTGGATTGGAAGAAGGTAAACTGATAATAGAGTCTCTTGTTTGAGTTTCAAGCCAATGTTAACTTACCAATTTATCTTAGATTAAATGCAAGTTCTCGCATTCAAATTATTCCTGATATAGCTGCATCTCGACATTAACTAAATAAAAGGACTGGCTTGAAGAACTGAAATAAAAATCCAGATGCTAAGACTGGCAATGCCAATAATAATTAAAGCGAGTCCAACCAGTAAAGCCACTAAAAATACCCAGTCTGTTTTCTCTCGCGTTTCGGAAGAAGCAAGGTTTTGTTCTAACAAAGTTGTATTCTTTGCATTGGCTTTCCAAAAAACATCAAAAATATCCCCTAAGCCTGGAATTAACCCTAAAACGGTTTCTAAAATAATATTAAAAACCATGCGTCCCAATGTAGCCCGAGAACTCCCTAAACGCGCCGCTTCAAACACAATGTATCCTGATAAAAATGCCCCTAAATAGTCTCCCATCCCTGGAAATAAACCCAGGAGTGGGTCAACGCCAACCCGGTAAGAGGTACCCGGGATGGTAATTGCATTATCGAGAAACCGGCTCAAACGGCGCACTCGTGTTAAAGCTGGATCACGGTTTTGGGAATTACGTTTGACGTCTTGACGCATTTTGTTAATCGTTTGATATAATTAAATTCCAGTATGATGTGGCGGCATAGCCAAGCGGTAAGGCAGGGGCCTGCAAAGCCTTTATCCCCAGTTCGAATCTGGGTGCCGCCTTTTGATAAAGGTTGAGTAGCAATGGAGTTGGCTTTTATTCTAATCCCGTTACTTCCCCACTGCCAGTAACCACTTCGCCAATTTCATAGGCAGAGAAATGGCAGTCATTAAAGAAGCTGATTATCTCATCCGCGATCGCGCTCGGAACAATCACGACAAAGCCAATGCCCATATTAAAGGTGTTATAAAGGGTTTTTGAGCTCAAATTCCCCCTTTGGGCCAACCAAGAAAAAATCGGCGGCACTGGCCATGTTTTGGGATCGAGCTGAACGGATTGCTCGCCACTTAAGCATCGAGGAAGATTTTCCGGCAATCCGCCACCGGTAATGTGCGCCATGCCATGAATATTGTAGCCAGCGCGCAGCGCTGCTAAAACCGGTTCCACATAGATTTGTGTGGGTGTCAGCACAATTTCTCCCAAAGATTTTTCTCCAAATTCAAGAAACTGATCGGACCAGTTGATCCCTTGATCGGCGACGATTTTTCGCACCAGACTAAAGCCATTACTATGTAACCCTTGACTGGCTAAACCAATCGCGCGATCGCCCACTTGGACTTGAGAACCATCTAATAATCGACTTTTCTCCACAATCCCCACACAAAAGCCGGCTAAATCGTATTCGCCACCTTGATAAAATCCGGGCATTTCCGCAGTTTCTCCTCCCAGCAGCGCACAACCACTGGCTTGACACCCGGCACTCATTCCTGCCACTACTGCTGTCAATTGTTCTGGTTCCAGTTTCCCGGTTGCAATATAGTCCAGAAAAAAAAGCGGTTCTGCCCCTGAGGTCAAAATATCATTGACACACATCGCCACTAAGTCAACCCCCACTGTATTGTGGCGATTAATTGCGTGAGCAATTTTAAGTTTAGTGCCAACACCATCCGTTCCAGAAACCAACACGGGTTCCTGATAACCTGTAGGAAGTTGAAAATAGCCACTAAAGCTTCCTAACCCACTTAAAACTTCTTTGCGATGAGTTTTCTCGACTAAAGCAGTAATTTGCTCCACAAATGACCGTCCTGCTTCAATATTGACTCCTGCTTGTTGATAATCCATAACTTGTTTTATTTGTAATATTTCTTTAGAATCATTAAAGTTGACTTGATTAAGTTTTTGTTAAAGAGAAATTGTTATGAAATTCTGCCCAATTTCTGGACCCATCTCACCTTACCGAATCTTGGTCTGATTTTAGATCAGGGATAATAACTACGCAGTGCGGAAATCAATTTTCTCGTGCTGAAGGTAATTTTCCTAGTTCAATTACTGATTTATTCGTCTAGATAGAGGAACTTTACCGCAATTAACTTTCAGAATTAAATGAATGCTTCCAAAATTAAGCAAATACTGAGGAGTGTTGATAACTACATGATGAACCATCAACTACGACAACTGCTAACAGTTACGTTATTAACCAGTGCTTTGAGTGCCGGCTTAGGTGGCAGGATAATGGCAGCTAAGACCCCAGCACGGCTTGACCAGAATCCAGCAAACCCAACTGCCGCTACAATCACTCCCAAGTCCCAGGATCAGATTCGAGAAAGCCAGCCACTCAATGGCAGCGCTTTCAAGTCAGAATCCCTGAAGAACCTGATTGCTCGGATGCAAGGAAAAGCCTCTTGGTATGGTCCAGGGTTTCACGGTCGTCGCACTGCTAATGGAGAACGCTTCAATACTTGGGCTTATACAGCAGCGCATCGTAGTTTACCTTTTGGCACGAAAGTGAGAGTAACCAATCTCAGCAATGGTCAAGCAGTCGTTGTGCGAATTAATGACCGGGGTCCCTACATTGGCGGTCGCGTGATTGATTTATCAAAAGCCGCAGCACAAGCCATTGGCATGATTCGTTCGGGGACCGCACCCGTTCGGATCGAAATTCTCGGGCGATAACTCAAAATTGAGATAAGCTAAAACAGATGATAGCAGTGAGGCATCCGTCTCACTGTTAACTGTGTTGAGAGAGGAAAAGGCGATGCGTCTGTTTAGAACGATCGCGGGAGTGCGAACCCAACTCAAATCTGCATGGCAAACCAACAAAAATCTGGCTTTGGTTCCGACGATGGGAGCCTTACACCTGGGTCATCTCAGTTTAATTGCGCAGGCAGTCACAGCCAATGATGTGGTGGTTGTCAGCATCTTTGTCAACCCTTTGCAATTTGAACCCGGTTCTGATTTAGAACAATATCCTCGTCAACTGGAACAAGACTGTCAGTTATGTGAGGAAGCGGGCGTTGATATTGTCTTTGCGCCGACAGTGGAAGAATTATATCCTCAATTTTCCGGTGCGAGCGGAACCGAAACCCAAGAAAACATGACGCGAGTCGTTCCGCCACCGGCGATGATTGCTCCCCTGTGTGGCAAAAGTCGCCCTGGGCATTTTGAAGGGGTAGCAACCATCGTCACCAAACTTTTTAATATTATTCAGCCGACAACTGCTTATTTTGGCCAGAAAGATGCCCAACAGTTAGCCATTATCCGGCGTCTAGTAGCAGATTTAAATTTGCCAGTGAAAATTCACACTTGTCCTATTGTTCGTGAGGAATCAGGGTTAGCCTATAGCTCTCGCAATCAGTATCTCACGCCGGAAGAAAAAGAAAAAGCGCAAGGGATTTATCAGGGACTCCAACGCGCCCAACAAGCTTTTCAAGAGCAAAACGTCCGCACGGCCGAACAACTCCTGCAATTATTACGTCAGGATGCACCATGGTCGGCATCTGACTTGGATTATACGGCGTTGGTCGATCCAGATACCTTACAACCCTTGCCAAAAGTAGAAAAAAAAGCCTTATTAGCCTTAGCCGTGTATGTGGGACAGACCAGACTGATTGATAATATACTGCTGCGCGATCGCGCCCCGATTATTGCCATTGATGGACCGGCTGGCGCTGGCAAATCAACGGTGACTCGGCGCGTCGCCTATGAACTCGGTTTATTACATCTCGATACCGGCGCCATGTACCGGGGCTTAACCTGGCTCGTGCTCAACTCCCAAATTGCTCTCGATGATGAAGCGGGAATTGCCGAATTAGTGTCGCAAGCAGACTTACAACTGGTCCTGAGTCGCGATCCGGAAACGCCGGTGAAAGTGAGTGTCAATGGGAAAGATGTGACAAGAGCGATTCGGAGTTCTCTGGTTACTCGCAATGTTTCTGCCATTTCTGCTCAAAAAGCAGTGCGGGACAAATTACTTGAGCAACAACGGCAGTGGGGGGAAAAAGGCGGACTCGTTGCCGAAGGGCGCGATATTGGCACTCAGGTTTTCCCGGATGCGGAATTGAAAATCTTTCTGACGGCTTCCGTGCGGGAACGGGCGCGACGACGACAAGAGGAACTCCTGACCCAAGGGCAGGATAATATCGATTTTGAGCAACTGCAGCAAGAAATTCAACAGCGAGATACCTATGATAGCGATCGCGCAATTGCCCCGCTGCGCAAAGCCCCTGATGCCCTGGAACTGATCACAGATGATTTCACCATTGAAGAAGTGATTGCAAAAATTATCCGCCTTTATCGTGATCGCTTTCCAATCTAGTGAGAGCTCCCTCACTCCTTATCCTTTGTCCAATACTGACAGAGGAGGAGAGACCAATTGCTCATCGAGAAAACCTTGGTACCACCTGCGATTAAGAGTAATCAGTCATGACGCGATCGCGCCCGGATGCTTTTGCTTGGTATAAAGCAGAATCCGCTTTGGTTAATAAGTCACTGCTTTTGTAATAACGATTGGGAATGAGAGTCGCCACGCCCATACTCAAGGTGAGATACTTGCCATTCGGATTAGCAGCATGAGGAATTGCCGTTTTTCGCACCTGATTACAAATTTTGTTCGCGAGACAAGTCGCCTGTTCTTGGTTAATTCCTCCCAAAATCAAGGCAAATTCTTCCCCCCCATACCGCGCAACCAAATCGCTGGCTCGCTGACAATTTTTGCTGAGAATTGCCGCAATTTTTTGTAAGCAACTGTCCCCAGCTTGGTGTCCATAATAATCGTTATATGGTTTGAAATAATCAATATCGCATAAAACCAGACTAATCGGAGATGAGTCACGGCACGAACGGTTCCATTCTTCCTGGAAGCGCTCGTTAAATGTCCGGCGATTGGCAACTTGTGTTAATGTATCTACTCTCGCTAAATATTCTAGTTTCCGATTCGCTTTTTCCAATTCCAGACTTAATTGATGGGCTTCCTGATAGCGACGTTCCAACTCTTGTAAGGCCCACTGGGTTTTTAAAAGCCGGTAAATCCGCTTTCGTAACACAGCCCAATTAATCGGTTTCGTAATATATTCAGTGGCACCGGCTTCAAACGCCAAATCTACTGATTCTTCATCATCCAAAACTGTAACCATTAAAATTGGCGGACAATTTTCTCCCAATCGCTTGTGAAATTCGGCGCAACAGGTAAATCCATCCATGCCTGGCATGATCGCATCCAATAAAAGTAAATGAGGAATGGTTTGATCGCAAATTGCTAATGCTTCCTCGCCATTACTCGCTTCTTGTACGATATATCCTTCTTGAATCAAAGCATATTTAGAAATGAGACGCAGAGTTTTCTCATCTTCAACAACCAGAATCACAGGAGGATGCACTTGAAAGTCTGGTTCCAGCATAAGAGAATGGTAAAAGACACGCGTTAAGTCTGCTCTAGTTTAACCTAAGAGGGTTGCTGAATTATTCAACAAATATGGCAAGGATTCTCCGACTACATAGCGTAGCGATTAGTCGCGAGACGGCGTTCATAAACGTCGGAACTAAATTCCGACGACGGCGCCTCAGGAATTGCCATAGTTTCACAAGGTAGATGCTGATTACACTTCCCAAAGTTGCCCTTGTTGTGGACATACTTCGAGAAGAAATCGACCTAACAAAGGGTTAACTTTCCACTGTGAGAATTGTGGGTTTGATCTTCATTCAGACTTGGTGGGTGCTAGGAACATAGCAATGAGAACGTTACTTGTTCGGCAAGACTGGGCAAGTACGGGTAGTTTGTCAGCCTGCCCAGATGACTCTTTGGAGTTATCGGATGTTTCGTCGGAGGAAGCCAAAGCCATGCGCCTTTCGAGGTTCATGGAATTGAGGTGGACGGCAGAAACAAGCCCCAATCACATCTCGTTTAGCGATTGATTGTGGGTAGTTGACGAGGAATTTTCCCTATTCCTTGTAAGATGAGAGGTAACTGAGGAAGATGCAACTGACTCTTTTGATTTTTTATTGTTAATTACAATCACTTAAGGATAAAAGCTATGACCACCGACAATCAAGCCGGAAGAGAAGAATTACTAACCTTAGAAGAAACGAATGCTTTGCTAGAGGAAGAAACCAGCGCCACCCATGTGGAAGTAATTGAAACCGTTATTAGCAGTCTGGATCAAAATGATACAGCAATGGTCAGCCATCGTGACGGCGGTCATCTTTGGAAGTTTCAGTACGGTAGTGTAGAAGTGTTTGTACAACTGACTGGTGACAGTGATGAAGATACGCTTGCGGTCTGGTCATCAGTCCTCAAACTTCCGGTCAAAGATGAGCCTAGGTTAATGCGCAAACTATTAGAAATGAATTGGTCAGAAACCTATGAAACTGCTTTTGCCCTTTATAATCAAGAGGTGGTCGTTTTAACCCATCGTACCGTCGCTGATTTATCCCCTGTGGAAATTTCTCGCGCTATTACCTTGGTTGCTTCAATCGCGGATGACAACGACGAAGCCCTACAAGCAGAATTTGGAGACCAGTAACGTTTGGCGATTTCTCCCACTGATCCCAGCATCAGGGGAGATCCAAATGGCCATTGATGCCTGGTTGTTGCAACAATGCCAAAATCAGCAGCATCCGCCAACTCTACGCTTCTACACTTGGTGTCCCGCAGCGATTTCCCTAGGCTATCATCAAAAACGCTTTCCAGATCGGTGGCAACAACTAGCAGCACAAGGAACCTTAGATATAGTGCGTCGCCCCACTGGCGGGAGAGCTGTTTTACATCAGGGAGACTTAACCTATGCCGTTGTTCTCTCCGGGATATCTGGAAAGCGTCTTGCAGTGTATGAAGCCATTTGTCAATTTTTAATTACGGGTTGGCAACAGTTAGGGATATCCTTATGTTATGGCAACCAAGGACGGGGCTATCGAGATGTGGCAAACTGCTTTCAAACCGCTACTGGTGCCGATCTAGTGACCAGTACGGGCGAAAAACTCATTGGTAGTGCCCAACTGAGGCGTGGAGAAACTGTGTTACAACATGGTTCGATGCAATTGTCTCCCGATCCCAATCTATTCCAGCAAGTCTTTCAGCAAACTCCCCCTTGTCTGAGCTTAAATGTAACCCAGGGAGAAATTATTACTCAGCTTAAAGCGGCTGCCCAAGTGTGTTTTCAGATGAAATTAGTTACTCAACCGCTCAGCCAATCAGAGTGGAAAGCCATCGAGACCTTCATTGCGAATTACCAACTCAGATCATCTCGATAATTTTGGTGAATCATTGGCATATCTCCAGCCTTTTCCCCCATTCATCTGCGACTGACGTTTGCTCATTTGCTCTCCTATCAGGGGGCTTCTTTTTGCGGAGTCGGTAACATACAGCAATTCACCTCATCGAGACAAACTTTGCCCCACTGTAAAGCCCAACGCACTAAGGAAACTCGGTTTTCAGTGGAAGTTTTGGTCAAGATATTGCTAATATGATTGTCAACTGTGCGTTTGCTAATTTCTAATTTTTGCGCAATTTCTTGATTCGTTAAACCGGCTGCAACTAACTCAATAATTTCCATTTCTCGCCCTGAGATGGCAATGGGAGTATTTAAGTTGGTATCCGTCATAGATTTTCTCTCCGTTCGGGTAACTAACAAATTGGCTGCTCAGTAGAGTAACGTCCCCAAGCAAAATTACTCATCTTCTTAATCTTATTGTAACGACCGCTGCTCCCCGGTTTACAATTTTTCATGTTTTTTTAGGTTGCCAAGTGCCATGAAAACTATGAGGGATCACTTTTGGCAGTTGAAGACGACACAGGGGAGCAGCGGATAATTGATCCCGTTGGTAAATCCAAACTTCACTTTGATGTTGGTTGGCATCGTAAATAATTGTTAATAGCCAGCCGGAATGAGAGGCTTCGGGATCAGCAACATAAATTGGTTCACTCGGATAGCGATTTTCTCCAGCATCAGCAATCGTTAATGTCGCAGTGGGATGATGATAACACGCGATCGCGCCGTACAATTCTTGTTGTGGATCAACCCCTTCCCGATGCACTGATAGATAGGTATCTTTCTGGGATTGTCCCACCGCTGGTGGTGCAACCACTGGGAACTCACAGTCTCGTTCGAGTAAAGGCAGGTTAGTCAGGACTTTTCCGGTCTTCGGGTTCAGCCGCAACTGCCACAAGTTGCCTTCGGCATGGACTTTTGGCTTTCCAGTCGGAATTGATTTGAGATATTCGTTAGTTTGAAAATCGCGATAGCGGACAAATTCAGCAACCACTGTCCCGTCGGGTTCTTCATAGCCATTCGCAAAATGCCATTGGTACCAAGCATCTGTCTGACGACGAGTGACCACAGAAAGGGTAGCGCGATCGAGCACAATAATTTCCGTTCCTAATTCAGGTTTCCACTGCATGGCGTCACTAAAACTTTTCAAGCCTAATAAGACTGGCAGTAATCCCACTCGCACCGGAGACACCAGAAAAACCAGATACCGTCCCGCTAAAACAAAATCATGAATCAAAGGTAACCCTTCTAGCTTCACCATCGCGGTTTGAACCACCTTGCCTTGCGGTGTACTTTGATAAACCTGTAAGGTGCTATCTTTCCCTGGAAAAACCCCGAAATTATAAATTTCTCCGGTTTGGGAATCAATTTTGGGATGAGCAGAAAAGGGCGATCCAGAAGACAAACTTCCTAAAGTATCAGGACCAAATGTTGCTAAATCGGTTGGATCAAGAGCGTGAGGGAGTCCACCTTCCCAGAGCGCTAAAACTTTATCCTCCAGGGCTAAAACAGAAGTATTGGCACTATTTTTCACCTCTCTACCCCAATTCTTCCAAAACGGACCCGGCACCGTCATCCCATAATTAGGATACAAATATTGATTGGCTGCAGATTCGGCTTGGTAACCAGCGGTTTGCACATAGCGATAAACCGCTTTTGCTCCTTCCGGTGTAAAGTGAACGGCTAGAATCGCGCCATCCCCATCAAACCAGTGTCCGACTTTTTGTCCGCCGCGTTCTAAACAAGCCGGACCATTGCGATAAAGGGTTCCTTTCAAACCAGAGGGTAGGTTGCCAGAAAGAACAGTTAGGGGCGTGAGAGGAAATTCCTCAGCAGGTTTTTGGAGCGCCTGAAACCAAGGATTTTGTGGCATAAATGAAGCTTGAGTGCAAATGAGGCGATTTGGGAATTGTCAACAAATAATGAACAAGGAGCAATCAGTAATGTTAGAATCAGTCAGTCTAACTGATATATGGTATTTCTATTTGCTCTTTTCAATATGGTAATGGTATTTTCTAAATTTCGCTTAGCTAGTATTAGTACTTTTTTATGGCTACCCTTGTTGTTTGTTCAACAACCGTTATTGGCTCAAACTTCACCAGAGACGGATGTGGAAATTCCTGAAGCTGGTAGTGAAGAAACGCCTGAAGCGGGCAGTGAAGACACACCGGAAACGCTACGCCCTGATACTCTCCTCAGTTTAGAGGGAGGAGAAAAGCTAATGAGTGAAGCCAGTGCAGCGATTGAAGAAGAAAATTATGATTTGGCAAAGGAAAAACTGCAATCGGCACGAAGAATCTTTAATCAGTTATCTAACTTTTATCAACAACTGGCGGGAAGTTTTCAAGGGATTAGTAATCAGGTTTCGCAAGAACAACGCCAACAAGCGGTACAAGCAGCACAAATGCGCGATCGCGCTACCTATCAATTGGCGTTAGTCCATCGCGCCCAAAAAGAAACCGCCTTAGCGGTTCCCCTCTTAATCCAAGTGATTCGCTCTCAAAATCCGACCTCGGAATTAGGAAGAAAATCTTATCAACAACTCCGCGAGTTAGGGTTTGTCAACTCTCCTTTTCCTGGCAGTAATTAAGCGGGATGTTACAACTAAAGAAAGAACTGATAACCAATTACTCCCTATGTTTGGCACTTTTCAACAGAGTCATTTGCGCATTGAAGTCAATGCTTCAGCGCAGTCGATTAGAGAAAGTTTATGTTATCCGGAAAAATTAAGACAATGGTTGTTTCCACAGCAACTCTCTCCTGGTTTACCCCATGAACTCCAAGCCGGCTTAACCTTCACCAGTCGCACCGGACTACTGACAATTAAACATGAAATCGAAACCTTAACCGACTCTTATCTGCGTCTCCTGTTGAGCGAAGGCGTGGATGGTTATCATGAATGGTGTTGGGATGAAGGCTGGGTCCAATCTCGTTTAGAAGGAATTTCGCTTCTCCCTCTGAACTTAGCCCAGACGGCAGCATTGCTCCGGTTGCGTCAGTTTGTCGAAAGGGTATCAGCGTAAATCACAATTGGCGCGATCGCGCAGAGAAAATCCCTTTGTCAGATGACGCTCTTAAATCCCTCTGGATTGTATGGTTGCTTCCGCTGCAAGCAATTGGTTTAACTGTTCCTGGACTGTAAAAAAGTCATCCCAAGGATAGTAGAATCGTTCTGCAGCATCCAAATAGCGCGCCAGGCGATCGCGCGCAAAACTAATATTGGCATTTAAGGCAATATTTAAGTCCGTAATCGAGTCACCAATAGAAATGGTTTTTCCGGCTGGATATTGTTTCATCACGTCCACTTTCGCCACCAGTTCCGTTCCCCCTTCGTAGTCAGAAATGGCTTGTAGATAATCCTGACTCGTATCAATAGCAACCGCACTAATCGACGCCACCTGTTCCAATAGCGAGCGATTGCCGAGCTTTTGCTGAGTTAAAACCCGTTCTACCATATCTTTTAAGCCACCGGAAACCACATGAAAGGGAATCTCATGGATGATGGCAAATTTTACTAACTCCACAAATCCCGGACGCAAGGGAATATCATCCACATAATCAATCATTTGCGAGTAGGATTGAGACGGAATCGATTCGATAATCTGCCTCACCCCTTCCCGCAATGTCAATTTTTGAGCATAAATATCAGGCAAATATTGATCGCATAAATGGGGGGCGACTGCTTTTAACATTCCTGTGAAAGTATCCTCAGCCGTGATGGTTCCATCAAAATCACAGAAAATTGCATATTCGGGAAAATTATTCTTTCTCATTTCACTCAGCACCCGTTCTTGCACGATAAGGGAGGGGATCGCTTAGTCCTAATTCTTGAAACGCTTTTAATCTTAACTGACAAGAATCGCAGACGCCACAGGATTCAGTTTCTCCTTGATAACATGACCAAGTTTTTTCCCAAGGCACGTGGAGTTGATTGCCTAATTGAATAATCTCTGTTTTTTTGAGCTCAATGAGCGGGGTTTTAATAGTAATCGGATTGCCTTCTCGCCCTTGTTTGGTTCCTAATTGAAAGACCTGCTGCATGGCATTAATGTAATCCGCACGACAATCAGGGTAGCCAGAATAGTCTAAAGCATTCACTCCGAGATAGACAAATTGTGCGGCTAGGGCTTCGGCATAGGCTAAAGCAAAACTGAGAAAAATGGTATTCCGAGCCGGAACATAAGTAATGGGAATCGTTTCAGCCATTTCTTGCGGAGCGCGATCGCGCGGAACCTCAATTGTTTGATCCGTTAATGCCGATCCCCCCCACAAGCCGAGATCAAAGCGGACCACTTGCTGTGCTTTCACACCTGCAGCCTGAGCAATATCTCGGGCGGCTTCTAATTCTCGTTGGTGGCGTTGTTGATAGTCAAAGGAAAGGGCATAACACTCGTAACCCTCAGCTTTCGCTTGATATAGGACGGTAGAAGAATCTAAACCACCCGAAAGTAAAACCACTGCTTTTTCGGTCATCTCGTCTTCTCAAGTTTTAGCTTCAGATTGGGATTGGGGAAAACTAATTTCGTTTAATTTTAGCTAATCTCTCAAAACTGTAGCGCGCGATCGACCTCGAAATAATATAATGATTTCTGAGTGTTATTTGGAGCATTATCTTTTATGATTAATTCGCATATTTTAAGATTTTTTTATCGCAAAACTACACTAACATTAATCACTATTGCAATGTCTTTAGGGGGGAGTCTGACCAATGTCTCTGCACAAGAAGCAAAACCCACTATTTCGGTTCCAGAATTTAAAAATGAAACACAGGGTAACTTGTGGTGGTGGAATCCGGGAACTTCTCGAGAGTTAGCGGATGCCTTAATGAACGAGTTGACATCCACCGGTCAGTTCAGGGTGGTTGAGCGACAAAAATTAGGTGAGGTCCTCTCAGAGCAGGAATTAGCTGAATTAGGGCTTGTTCGCGAAGGCACAGAAGCCCAAAGAGGAGAACTCACGGGAGCGCAATATATTGTGTTGGGTAAAGTCACCTCTTATGAAGAAGGAATCGCTAGCGAATCGACGGGTCGAAGGGGCGGTATTAGCATTGGTCCTGTGCGCTTAGGGGGCGGCAGTCGCAACAATGAACAACAATCTTATGTTGCCATTGATTTGCGGGTTGTGGATGCGACAAGCGCTGAAGTCGTTTATGCCCGTACCATCGAGGGACGAGCAACCTCGGAATCCAGTGGTGCTTCTGGCAATGTCAGCATTGGAGGGGTTAACTTTGGTCAAGATAATAGCGAAACTAGCCGCGCACCAGTGGGGAAAGCGCTGCGAGCTGCCTTAATTGAAGCAACGGACTATCTCAGCTGTGTCATGGTCGTTCAAGGAGACTGTATTGCTGAATTTGAAGCCAAAGAAGAGCGTCGTCGGGAGAGTGCTGACGGAGTATTAGATTTAGATTAACAATTCTACTCATTTGAGCGAGGGTGGTTCTCCCTTAACAGCAAAAGAGCCACCCGACTCAAGAATGGAAAACGATTGATTCAGAGGAAGAGTGACAAATAACCAATGACCAATGACTAATCAGATCGAGCAATTGCATCTTTAATATCGCTAATTAATTCATCAATTCTAGATTGAGTGGTATCCCAAGCACAGACAAAACGAACGCCACCTACGCCAATAAACGTGTAAAAATACCAGTTTTTTGCTCTCAAAGCATTAATTACTTCTTGCGGCATCTTCACAAATACACTATTGACTTCCCGGGGAAACATTAGCTCAATCTCTGGTATCACGGCTAATCTCTGTTCTAAATACGCCGCACATTCGTTAGCCTGTTGAGCGTTTCTGAGCCAAGCCCCTGTTTCTAATAATCCTAAAAAAGGTGCAGCAATAAAGCGCATTTTGGAAGCAAGTTGTCCGGCTTGTTTACAACGATAGGCAAAATCCTCTGCTAATTCTTTATTAAAGAAAATAATCGCTTCCCCGAAAGCCATCCCGTTTTTAGTCCCGCAAAAACATAAGACATCGACTCCACATTTCCAGGTTATTTCGGCTGGAGTTTGATTCATGGCGCTTACTGCATTAGCAAAACGAGCCCCATCCATATGAATTTTTAATTGGTACTTTTGGGCAACTTCCTGGATTGCCATTAATTCTTCCAGAGTGTATAACGTTCCCAATTCTGTGGGCTGAGTTAAACTAATCACTCTAGGTTTAGGATAGTGAATATCTGCTCTTTTATTAACAATTGAAACAATTGATTCCGGCGTTAATTTTCCATTGCTGCCTTGACCTAACAATAATTTAGAGCCATGAGAAGCTAATTCCGGTGCCCCACATTCATCAGTTTCAATATGAGCAACTTCATGACAAATAACACTATGATACGATTGACAAAGTGCAGCTAAGGATAAAGAGTTGGCTGCTGTACCATTAAAGACAAAAAAGACTTCACAATCCGTTTCAAATAAGCTTCGGAAATGATCAGCGGCTTTCTGTGTCCACTCGTCGTTTCCATAAGCCAGGGCATTACCTTGATTGGCTTGATGCAGATACGCCATAGCTTCCGGGCAGATACCAGAGTAATTATCACTGGCAAATTGTTCTAACATTAACTCACAAAAACAATCACTAATCATTATCTTAAAGTATGACTCTTAGAGGGGACTCTAAAAGTTACTTTGACAACAATTAGATTCGATGCAACTGCTCAGAAGAAAGCTCGCTTAGGGCAATGATCGCGGAGATGAAGTTTTTGCTTGATCTAGCATCACCCTTTGAGGCGAGAATCCCCGTCCTTCTAGGGCGGAGAGTGTCAATGACAAAATTGCCATGGACAGAGTACTAGGTTTTGTTGACACAAGACGATAGAGCAACTGTTTTTGGTCGTCGTGCAAGGGCTTCCGTAATTTTCTTCAAGTCAACATATGGCAGAAGTTTTAGAGAGAAGCATCAACAGAACCTAAGATTTTATCCCAAAATGTAAAACCACAAAGTTAATACCTTGAAAGGGCTGGTCCTACTTTCCTATTGTGCTGTAAACTGCTCTTGTTCCGCGCCACACTTTGGACAAACCCAATCTTCGGGCAAGTCTTCAAAGGGGGTTCCTGGTTCAATGCCGTTTTCAGGGTCCCCTTGCTCGGGATCGTAGACATATCCACAAACGGAACATTCATACTTCTGCATGGTTTGCGTTGGCATTAGATTCTCCTCTAGTTGGGGCAATTTATTAATACCAATCTATAAAGTTTTGAGTGACCGATGAATCGGTCCGTAGTTAGATCAAGCTGCGTTACCAGAGTTTTGGCTCAATTTTGCTTAGCATCAACTCTTCATCAAAGTCAAAGATTACGCCTTCCGTTTTCCGAAGGCGTAATCTTTGACCGTTGGTCAGCGGTACACCGGACTTTGAGTCCAGTGCGGGGTTCACAAGCGCCGGAACTTGGTTCCGGCGACCCCTTGCTTGCGCTGACCGCCCAGCTGCGGTCATTTCAATCCTCTTAAAGCCGGTTTCAGAGGACCAGTTATTCTACCAAAATCGATGAGATGAGCTAACGGACAAATTTTGGCATCACTTCTGCTGCTGTCATAACGCCATACCAACCCCGACGGTGAAACTGGGTTCCTGCTTTGAGATAGCCAAAGGCAGTCCCACAGACATTGGCTGCCATGCTGGTTTCATCACCGAGAGTAAAGGTGTGAGTAGAAATTTTTCCTTCAAATGTGCGTCCGGTGATTTGAACATTAGTACTGATCGGTTTCTCGGCATGACGAGTATCCACAACCCCCCCAACTGAAACGCGATCGCGCGGACAAATTCCCGCTAATTCAAGCATTAAGTCGTCTGCATGTTCCATATTTTCGAGCTTCAAAATGCCATCGGTTTCCGCTAACAGCGCAGCCACTTCTTCATCCGTCATCGCTTTTGCTTGTTCTACCGTATAACCGGGCAAATGAGCAATATCTTCACGAATGGTTGCTCGATAAGCTTCCCAGTTAGCAATGCCGACACCAAAGGTAATATTCACTGCATGAATCTCCGCATAACTTTGCGCTGCCACTGTTGCCGCTGCAGTCAGTAAGCCAGGAGTCGCCCCACAGCCTGTTAAATAGGTAATTCCTGCTGCTTCTAATTCGTTTTGCATCCCTAGCAACTCTTCCATGGCACTGGTTCGTTTCAGGGCATCAACCAACACCCCTTGCCAACCCACATTGATAAATTCTCTGACTACGGACGCCATAAATGTATTGGGTAAATTGGGGAGGGCGAGGAAATAAGCATCAACAGGATACTGTTGAATTAAATCGCGGATACTGGTTGTAGAGAGGGTGCCCATGCTGTCTAAATGCCCAACGGATCCTTGATGGCGATAACTCTCTAAACAACGTGGCAAATCTAAGCCCTGACTTTGATACGCATATCCTTTTTGATCCGCCACGGCGACCCATTGCATTTCTTGCTTCGGCTGTAAAAGGTGGGCTGCCGCTTGTCCCAAGCCACCAAAGCCAAGAATCCCGACATTAATTGGTTGCATTTGTTGCTTGCTATTCATGCCTAATTGATTGTGAAGCGTTTTTTAAGTTTTGTAAAAAATTGCCAAGCTTGAGTCTCAGCAATCGCCCCTATTTCCTGAACCAACAAGACAATTTATGTTCCGTTCGGCTTTCGCTATACTTGACGCTTCAAGAAACTTAAGCCAAACTTACAAAGTATTGGGGCAAATTCTCATTAAATCATTAATAATTATCAAAAATCAATGATAATCATTGAGATTCATCAAACTTTATCTTGCCCCAAGTTGTATCTTAATCCTTTACCCTCAGCAAGAAGCCTATGAGCATGGAAACCCTAGAATTCATTATTCGCCCGGATGGGCGAGTTGAGGAAAAAGTTACCGGCATTGTTGGTAACTCCTGTACCGAAGTAACAGCGGCGATCGAAGCCCAACTCGGACAAGTGGTTTCTCAAGAGCAAACTTCAGAATATTTTTCCCAAAACACACTAGACTCTACCACAACGACGACGCAAACCACGACAACTTCTTGGTCTGAGATTACGCCTTCTTGAACAGAAGGCGCCTGCTCAGACCGTTGGTAAATTTTTTTATAGAAACGTTTGTTTTGTTAAATTTAAGTAAACTGGTGCGGAGAATCAGATCAAATGTCACACTTTAGCCAAATTAAAACTCAAATTCGGAATCTTTCTTCTTTGAAAGCTGCGCTCAGCGACATGGATATTAGCTGGAAAGAAGGTCCAGCAACCGTTCGCGGTTATCAAGGACAAACTCATAGCGCAGAAGTGGTCATCGAACAACAGAACCAATACGATGTTGGTTTCCGTTGGAATGGCAGCGAATATGAACTGGTTGCTGATTTACAGTATTGGCAACAACCCTTAACCGTGAATGGCTTCCTCAATCAAGTGAGCCAACGCTATGCTTACCACACCGTTATGAATACTACTGCGGACGAAGGGTTCCAAGTTGCAGAAGAACAAAAAAATAAAGATGGTTCCATTCGTCTTGTTGTTCAACGCTGGAGTGCGTAATGTCTGACTCAGAAAATCCCAACCGTTCCGGGCTAGAACCCGAATTAGGGGGTATTTTACGTCATAATCCCAACCGTTCCGGTTACGAACCTGAGTTAGGGGGACTGTTTCGAGAGAAGGGAGTTTATGTGGATGAGTTAACTTGCATTGGTTGCAAACACTGCGCTCATACCGCACAAAATACCTTCTATATTGAACCGGAATACGGTCGGGCACGGGCCATTCGTCAAGATGGGGATACAGAGGACGTTATTCAAGAAGCCATTGATACTTGTCCGGTTAACTGTATCCACTGGGTTGACTATAAAAAACTGAAAGAACTGGAAGCAGAACGGGAATTCCAAGTAATTCCAGTCGCTGGTTTTCCAGTCAGTAAAGGCGTAATTGCTGCCCAACAAAGACGCTTGCAAAAGCAACGTCACAAGCAACAAAAACCTTCTTGAGCGATTATTCACAGTAATATATGGTAGAAGCGTTTCCCTTAAGCGTTTCTACCATTATTTATTTTTCGTTAACTTCAACGAATTAATGTTAATTTTCAACAGCGTTTTCTGGTAATTCAGCGAATTTTAGGGATTAAGACCCATTGGCTGGATCCGATGAGAGTGGTAGAAGCGAGAAATCCGGTTGGTCGAATTCCCAGCCTCAAGATTACTTACATTGATGAAACAATGAGAATTGGTCGCGGTGGCGATGAGAGTTTATTTATTCTCACCCGAGAGTGAAGGCACTCTTGAAAGTATTTTCTTTGGCTTCCTGATCTCATTTTGATCCGTTACAATACTTGACAACTATTGAGAATTCAATGTGTTACCGGTTGAGATTCCTCTAAATATAAAATTGATTGACAGTTTAGGTTGGAGACCGAACCCAAGGTATTGCCCTCTGTGGGAATGGCTGAAATACAATTAAGTTAGCTTTAGGAAAATTTCGGTCAATGCGATGAACCCGACCATTGAACAAGCGCAAACGATTCTGAATCAGCAAACAATTACCGAAACTGGCCCCGGAACAATTCTCCAAGACTTCCAAACCTTTCTCAACTTACTGCAAGATGAGGGAATCGAAGTCAGTGGCAAACATAGTTTGTTTCCCCTCAAACACTTAGCAGCCTTAAATGCCCAATTAACTGAACCGACGCAACTCGATTTAAAGAGACCCGTTCAGAAATCTTATCCTGCCTTAAATGGAATTTACTTACTGTTAAGAACCACGGGCTTAGTTGTTGTTGTTTCCGAGAAGAGAAAACAAAAGTTAGTACTTGATGAAGCCACTTATCAACTCTGGAATCAACTGAATGCAACCGAACAATATTTCACATTATTAGAAGCGTGGCTGGTTCACGCCAGTGATGAAACGATTGGCGAACGGGATCAATCTCCCACCTTGTTTCACTGTCTTCGCTTTTGGCAAATGTTAAACCGAGACGAGATTCAATTGACCAAGGAGTTAGAAGGCTATTTTGCCTTTCGTTACACACCAGGTTGGCACAATCTTGCCTTATTCGATTTATTTGGTTTAATGAGAGTTGAGCAAGGAAAACCTGAGGAAGGGAAAGGTTGGCGGGTGCAGCGTCTTGAAAAAAATGCTTATGGAAAAGGAATTTTAACGGTGTTAGGTTTGGCCTTACTTGGAGACGAGTCATCATTTCCAGTGAGTTCACTGTGGCAAGAGATTGTCAACCTCGAACCAGTGATCCGCTTTGGGAAATTGCAAACACTCTTCCAGCCTTACTTCCCGCAATGGCAAAACAATCTTGTGGTTGAGCCGGATGATTCCACACAAGGCGTTTATCTTTTTAAGGTGTCACTGGGAAAGCCTTGGCGACGAATTGCCATTCCCTCTTTCCTGTGTCTTGATGATTTAGCCGAAGCCATTCTTGATGCCTTTAAGTTTTCAGATGATCATCTCTATCAGTTTATTGGCCAACAAAGCACAGGGAAAACATTGATGATTAATCATCCTTTTCTGGAAGATCCTCCTTGTACCGATGAATTTCTGGTGGAAGCGTTACCGTTAAAAGTGGGTCAAACGATGACATTTTTATTCGATTTAGGCTCTCGATGGGAATTTAAGCTCACTTTAGAAGAAATTCAGCCTCTCACTCAAGATTGCAAGCAGCCTCAACTTTTACACGCTTCTGGTCAAGCCCCAGAACAGTATGACTTCCACGAAGAATGGGATTGAACTGTTCCTGTTCCCAATTGAAGAATAGGAGTTGCTTAATCTGCCGATGTAGGGGATGTGGACGAAGGAGGACTAACAACCGAGCTTCACCCACCCGTAGGCGCGGATTTCTTCCCAAATTGTACATACCGGAGAGTCGGGTGCCAGCTTAAATTAGCTCTGTGAAGGGGTCCATCTGTATCGCCTCTTAGTGCGTGACCCTCGCTGATCATGAGGATCATCAGCTGGCACAGCCACCTCATCAACCAACTCAGCACCTAAACGCTCGATGGTACGTCGGGATGCCCAATTGTCGGAGTCGCAAGTAATTGTGACCGCCTCGTCAACCGAGCGGACGAACGGCGCGATCGCGCGACACGCCTGAAACGCAAAGCCGTGACCTCGAAAAGACTCTACGATTTCAAAGCCAATGTGACCAGCACAAACTCGAACGTGCTCTGTCTCTCCGATGCGAAAATTAATCTGCCCAACATCCGACCCATCGGTAATGATGATGCGAAAGTGGAAATACGGGACGAACCCATGCCAGGGCTCTCCAGGTCCTATATGGCTGAAACGTAGCGTAATCTCACCGTTAGCCAAAGACTCGGGAGGGGATGGAAGCATTTCTTCTGGGGAGCATGTCATCTTTGTACTCCAATCAGTTCATTAAGGTCGTTACATCGATGGGCAAGAACTTACCGAAGATTTTCCTCGCGACGATGTTAGCGAATCAGATTAATACCTGAATCACTTTTTAGACTTAATCTTAGCCCACGCCAGTGATTCAAGGGTAATGATTTCATAAAACGGAGCCTTGTCCTTGATGTATTGCGCTCGCGACTCAGCAGAGGCATCGACAGCTCGTTTTTGTTCAGCTAACCATTGAGCGCGATCGGGATGCTGAATCAAGTAATCACGATAAGCGAGATGCTTCTTGAGTTCATGGGCACCCGATTCACAGACATACAAGTGATGCACCGATTGTTGTTGAGCCTCGGTCCCGAGTTTCGGTGCTAACGCTTCCCTTCCGGGAATCCCTTTGTTGCCCTCATGGAAGTACCCAAGCGGCTCAAGACACGCGATGACTTGCGAAGTCAAACCAATCGGGCATTCCAGATCGAGATCAATAATATCTTTGGCGGGCATCCCGGGAATAG